>CAZNOA010000307.1:0-2343 GCA_964574565.1 uncultured Halobellus sp.
ACCAGTCCTCGGCGATGAACTCGGCGATCGCCGGGAAGTCCGCCTCCTCGACGGGGTCGAGGTCACGGAGGCGCGCGGGGAGCGGCAGCGAGTCGCGGACCGCGGCGACGGCCTCGACCACGTCCTCGGCGACCGCGTCGTCGTCGCGGCCCGCCGTCTCGATCCCGAGCCCGGCCGCGAGCGCTCGGCGGCTCGCGTCCACCTCGTCGAAGAGGTACGCGAGGACGTGCGGGGCGACGATCGCGTGGATCGTCCCCTGTTGAACGTCGTACCGGCGGGCGAAGCCGTGGCCGAACGCGTGGATGACCGATATCTTGCGGTCGAGCTGGACGAGCAGCGCACCGACGACGGCCCGGTCCATCGCCTCCGGGCTGGCCGGTCTGTCGCCGGCGACGCGGGGGAGGGCGTCGCTCAGGAGCCGCAGGCCGTGGACCGCCGCCGCGTCGCTCACCGGCGTCGAGTCGCTGGCGTACGGGGTCTCGATCCCCTTGTTGAAGCCGTTCATCGCGGAGCCCGCGAGCGCCGGCTGCGGCGTCGTCTCGAACAGCGCCGGGTCCGCGATATCGGCGATCGGCATCGCCCCGCCGCCGCTGACGGTCAGCGGCTGATCGGTGGGGGAGGCGTCGGCGTCGAGCACCTCGAGTGACCCGCCCGTCGAGACGTCCGCGCCCGCGAACGTCGTCGGGATCACGACGAACGGGACCGAGGGCGTTCCGTTCTGCGCCAGCGGACCGAGCGCGTCCGGGTCCGACTCCGCGACGGACCGGAGGGCGGCGAGGTCGCGTCCGTCGGCGTCGAGGACGGTCGCCTGTCGCGCGATGTCGAGGCTGCTGCCGCCGCCGACCGCGACGAGGACGTCCGCGCCGACCTCGGCCCGACGGTCGAGAAGGTCGAACGCGGTCTCGACGCGCTTCGCGGGGGTCGTCCCGTCGAAAACGCCCGCGAGGCGGTCGCCGAGCCCCTCGCGTATCGGGTCCATCAAATCGTCGTTGGCGCCGACGTTCGAGCCGCAGACGACGAGGGCGTCGTCGAACCCCCGCTCGCCGAGGTAGTCGCCCAACCCGCCGACGCGACCGCGACCGAATCGGATCTCACAGCCCTGATACTCGTATTCGAAGGTGTCCGCGATCGGTAACATCGGGAAGCGGTACGGCGGGGGACGGCTTGTAACTGTGGGACCGAGCGGCACACCGTCGTTCCGAAGAGACAATGCCGGTGGGGACACACGAGTCGACACGGTCGCCGCGGCCGCCCATCATGCGCACCTTCCCACCGCTCTCGGACCTGCTCGCGTCCGATTCGCCTGACGACGTGCTTCGGGGACACCTCTGGCTCTTGGAACTCGTCGAGGGAACCGGGATTCGGTTCCGGATGGACGACTCTGGGCTGCTCCGCTTCGGCGGCCCCGAGGGGACGTACGCGGACCTCGACGACGCGCCGCTCGCGGTCCGCCCCGCGATCCGGCGCGTTCGCGCAGGGTTCGACCGCGAGGCGCTCCGCGCGAGCGTCGACGACCCCGCCGCTGTCGTCTTCTTCGGCGTGGCGACCCATCGCCGCGGCATCGCCTACGACTGGGAGCGTCTACCTCCGTTCCTCGGTACGGAGGTGTGGACGGCGGAGGCGACGGCGTCGAGCGAATCGGAGGCGTCCACGACCCCGTCTGCACCCCCCGACGCCCCCGCCGGCGCGTTCCGTCCTCCCGACGCAGCCGAAGCGATATTCGACGGTGTCGGACTCGACCCGATCAACGCCGTCGAGCGCGAGGTGAACGCCCGCGATTTCGCGCCCGAGTCGTACTCGGTTCCGGACTCCGCGTGGGACGACGGCCCGGCCGCAGGGGTCGTCGTGCGAAACAAACGCGGCGGTCGCGGGGTGATCACCGGTGAGCGCTTCGGCTCGGAGCCGACTGGGGACGGCGATTCTTCGCCGGCCGAGCAGGAGAGGGGCAGCGGCGACGGCGCGGGAGCCGTCGACCGCTCAGCCGCGCGATACGCGACGTCGGATCGCCTCGAACGAGCCGTCGAGTCGTTGGAGCGCGACGGGACGGCGGTGACGGTCGGAGCGCTCGCCGAGCGCGTGACCGAGGTCGTCGCGCGGGAGACTCCGGCCCGGTTCGGCGACCGTCACGCGCCGCCGAACCTCGACCCCGATCAGTTTCGTTCAGCCGCCGTGGACCCCGCTCGCGTGTTCCTCGAAGAGGGATCCGAACGGGCGCCGTGAGAGGGACGGGTCGGCGCGAGGAGAATGTCCGATGCCGGCCGAGTGCCGCGATTCGAAGCCGGCGCTAGACTGTCCTTCGCTCACACGCCCGCGCGCGTGCGCCGGCTTTATAACCGGGCACCC
>CAZNOA010000308.1:0-2341 GCA_964574565.1 uncultured Halobellus sp.
TCGGCGATCACGTCGACGAGGTAGGCTTTGATCTCCTCTAAGTCCTCGTCGATGTCGTCGCCGGTGACGATCGTCTCGATCACGTTCTGTTGGACCTCCTTCGTGATCTGTGCGATGTCCGAGCGCTTGTACTCGAAGCCGGTGATGTCGATGTCGTCGACGTCGTTCCCCTCCTTCCAGATGATGTGGCCGGCGTATCGCTTCTTCTTGCCCGCTTGGAAGAAGCGGCGGTAGAGCTTCTCGAACTCGATCTGGAAACGGTGGTCGTCCGCGTTCAACACCTCTGCCGCGAAGTCGTCGTACCGATCGTTGATGTGCTCTTCTATCTCGAAGGAGGTGTCGATCGCCGTCTCCTTCGTCGAATCGTCCAACGAAAGCATGACTGAGTCCGTATCTCCGTACGTCACTTCGTACCCGATCTCTTCGGTCACCTTCGCCGTGAAATCGATCACCTCTCTGTTCGTCGAGGTGACGCCCGCGCTCATCTCCCGGTCGTACAGACGGAACCGATCCCATCCGAACACGCCGTACAAGCTGTTCATCAACACCTTGACAGCTCCCTGCTGTCGGTCGTACTGTTCGTACGCTTCGGTACCGGGGTCGTGTTCGTTCCGGAGCGCTTTCTTCTCCTCGCGTTTGTCGAGGAGCTCCGTGACCATCTCCCGGATGATGCCGTCGGGCTCCTTGCGGAACTGGACGCCCGTCGGCGTTCGGTACGTCTCGCCGTCGTACTCCTCCGGATCGACTTTGGTCTCGGGCGACGCGTTGATCGTCACCATCGACATCGGGTACAGCGACTTCAAATCGAGCACGCTCACCATCTCTCGGACCCCGGATATCGGGTCGAACACCGCACCGCCTTCGAAATCCTCGGCCTCCTGTTGTCCCTTCGAGGGGAGCGCGAAGTTCCCGTACGCCATGTGGAGTACGTACATGTCCACCGCGTCACCGGGCGTCGTCGCGTCCTCCAGCTTACAGCCGACGATCTTTCGGGCGTCGTCCCAGAAGGCTATCACGTCCTGCGTGCGGTCGATCTCGACGCAGAGCTCCACGTCGCGGATGCTGTACTCCAGCAAGCGCTCGGGGTCCTGTTCCCACAGGTCGCCGATGTCCCCGGTGTATCGCTCCTTGCCGACGCCGAGCTCTCGCTCGCCGACGGCATCGAGCCGGTACGACTCCAACTCCGTGAACATCGTTCGCTTGTACGCGTACAGCAGATCGAAGACGACCCGGCCCTTGATGTCCGGCCCGCCCCAGCCGGAGCGCCACACCTCGCCGATCCGCGAGAGCCGGTCGATCGAGAGGTCGTACTCGCTCCCGTCGCCGATGACTTCCATCCGGTCGAGCAGATACGGCGCGTCGAAGTCCTCGAAGTTCCACCCCGTCAACACGTCCGGATCGGTGTCGACGAGGTAGCTGACGAACGCGTCGAGCATCGCGGCCTCGCGATCGAACACTTCGACCCGGAAGTCGAGCTCGCCGTCTCCGACGATTCCCTCGTAGTCGGGGAGGTCTCCGGGCGCCGGCACCTCGGCTTCCGGGGCGTCGTACAGCCAGACGACGTACTCGTCGTCGTAGGAATCGTGGCTGGTGAGACAGATGATCGGCTCCTCGCCGTCCTCGGGGAAGCCGCGGCGGTCGTCGACCTCGATATCGAAGGTGTTCACCCGCATCTCGGCGTCGACGTCGGCGGGCTCCAACTGCCCTTCGTGGACCTGCATGACGTCGGAGCCGTCGTCGAGTCGGCGCTCCTCGACGCGGATCCCGCCGTTGATCCCGTTATCGATCAGGAAGCGGTTCGGAAAGAGGATGTCGGCCTCGAAGGTCGTCTCGAACTCGTCGCGGATGTTGCCGACGTCGCGCGGCGTTCGAGTGACGATCCGAGTGAGCGGCTCGCCGCGGATGCTCTCGTACGTCTCCCCCTCGCGGTTCTCCTCTCGCGTCCCGAGCACGACGTCGTACTCCTCGACGGGGTCGCGGTCAAGCTCCGCGGTCGGGACGTAGAAGTACGGCTCGACGCCGAGCACGCGGACGTGTTCACGGACGTCGGCGCCGTCTTCGACCGGTCTACGACCGAAGACGTGGACGACGGGGTACTCGTCGGTACCGTATCCCTCGACGGCGTAGTCGATCTGCGTGATCATCAGTTCGACGGTCCCGGTCGATTCCGGGAACTTCGCCTCGTCGACGTCGACGACGCCGCTGACGTGTCCCCGGCCGCCGCCGGCGACGACGGCCGCCTCCGCCGCGGCGATGTCTTCCCGTTCCGCGTTCGTGCCGTCGCCTGTCGCGCCGTCCGCGTCTCCGGACGACGAGAAGTCCGACAGCCCCGACTGAGTCA
>CAZNOA010000309.1:0-2337 GCA_964574565.1 uncultured Halobellus sp.
CCGACCACGCCGCCGCCGAGGAACTCGCGCTTCTCGTCGAGCCGGTCCGACAGCGCGTCCGGGAGGTCGTCGGTGTCGACCTCGGTGAAGCCGAACTGCGTCAGGTAGTCGGGCTGGTCGGTGAGCACGTACACCGTCTCGAACCCGTCTGCGGCCGCGGTGTCGACGAGCCGTTCGACGACGTGCGCGCCGACGCCTCGCCCTCGCCACTCCGGGAGCACGCCGATTCCGGTGAGTTCGATTCGGGACTCGCCGCTCTCCTCGTCGCCGCCCCGGTGGAGCCGGAGCCGGCCGAATCCGGCGCGGTCGCCCGACGCTTGGTCGACCGCGATCACGTAATCCCGCGACCGGAAGGCGACGTCGTCGAGCCCCAACCGCTCGATCGCGTCCAGTAACCACGCCTCGTCACGGTTCTTGGCGTCGCGGACGTACATGATCGAACGTACGACGGCGGACATAAAAACCGTTCCCCGTGCAGCGCCAGACGGAGCTTCGAGACGCCACGGCGCGAAGCGATCGGCGGACGGGCTACTGGTTCGCCGAGCGGGCGTCGAGGGCGACGGGTATCGACCGCGCGGCCACGTCGCCGGCGAACGCCTCGCCGTCCGCAGCCAGCGCGTCGAACGTGTCGTAGTGTATCGGAACGACGAGGTCGGGCCCCATCGCGTCGGCCAGCTCGGCGGCCGCGTGGCGGTCCGAGACGATCCCGCCGCCGCCGATGTTCGCGAGGAAGATCGAGACGTCGAGCTCGGCGAACCCGTCGAGCGCGTCGGCGTCGCCCGGCCAGAAGACGGTTCGGTCGCCGAGACCGAGAAGGAACCCGCAGCCGAACCCCGGCGGGTGAGCCACCGAGCCGTCGGCGTCGGCGTTCGGTCCCTCTGGGTCGTTGTGCGCGGCGACAGACCAGACGGTGACCTCTCCCGCCGGCGTCTCGACGTCGACGCGCGACTCGTCGTCGACGCGGATCACCTCGTAGTCGGCTTCGAGGTCGTCGATCGGCTCCACGTCCCGGTCGATCCCGGCCGGATCGACGGCCTCGTAGATCACGATCGTCGCGTCATCGCTCGCGACCGACCGGATCCCGTCGGGGTCGTAGTGGTGGTCGTGGGTGACGACGACGAGGTCGCCGTCGCGCGCCCAGTAGTCGTCTAAGACGCCGTATCGTCCGGGGTCCGTGTACGCGACCGGCCCGTTCTCGGGCTCCAGCCGAGCGGTCGCGTACCCGAGCCACTCCACGGTGAAATCGTCGTATCGAACCGTCATGGGTCCCGCTCCGGACGCGGGCGTCTTGAGGGTGGCTATCGGTCACGACCCGACGCGTCCGGCTCGTCGGACCCGTCGAAGGCCGCGGATCCGGCGGGTCTCGCGGAGGCGGCGTCGTCCGCGCGGAGCAGTTCCCACGCGTCGTCGATATCCCCCGACCGGTCACCCTCGGGCGCGAACTCCCGACCGAGCACGTGCTCCGGAACGAGCGGCATCGGAACCGGCACGTAGCCGGCGTCGCGCATCGCGGCGAACCCGCCGACGCTCTCGACGACCTCGCCGTCGTCGCCGCGGCGCACCCTGAACCGCTTGTCTTCGGGGCCGCGACGGTACGCGTACGGGAACGCCTCGTCCGGCGGCTCACGGAGGCTCTCCACGCCGGCGAGGACCGCTACCGCCCGCCCCTCGACCTCGCAGACCAGCCGCGGGACGACGGGCGACCCGGCCTGATCGACCGCGGCGGCGTCGACGTTCGGCCCCGCCGGCACCGGGCCGACCGGGGTGTCGGTCTCGCGCCACGCGAACGCCGGCTCTCCGAGCCCGTCGAACCGGATGCACGCGTAGCCCCCGCCGGCGACGGGGATCCGGTCGGGGCCCGCGTGGAACGTCCGGAGGCCCGTCGATCGGTCCTTGACGAGCAGCGGCGGGTCGTCGAGTAGCGCTCTGACCGCGGCGGCCGTTTCGGGTTCGCCGACGACGAACGCCGCGCGCCGGTCTCGGTCGAGGGCGTGACCGAGCCGCGAGGCGATCACGGTGGGGGTGGCGTCGTCCGGCGCCAGCGGCTCGACGGCGACCGTCTCGACGCCTCGAGTCGCGAGGGCCGGCGGTTCGGCCCGCGTCTCCGGTCGATTGACCGCGTACCCCTCGTCGGCGAGCCGCGCGGCGGCCGCGTCGGTCAGTCGTCGTCGCGTCGCGTCTCCGAGCGGGCCTGGCATGGCTTCGAGTAGGAGCCCGAACGGGAAGCGGGTTTCGCGTCTCTCGGCTATTCGCGGTCGCCCGCGAGCCGCGCGATCCGCTCCACCGAGTCGGCGTCGTCGACCGACTTGTCCTCGCGAACGCCGACGAACCGCGGGA
>CAZNOA010000310.1:0-2334 GCA_964574565.1 uncultured Halobellus sp.
CGTTCCGGACGAAACACGGCAGCTACTGGCGGTGGGTTCGCCCCGTCTTCGAGGGTGCGAGCCGGTCGAGCGCGAACGCGCGGATCGAGTTCCGACCGATTCCGGCCCAGCCGACCGTCCGCGACTCCATCGCGTTTCAGGCCGTCTTCGCCGGGCTGATGCAGGCGCTCCCGCAGCGCGAACACCCGGTCATCGGACTCGACTGGGAGACCGCCCGCGACAACTTCTACGCGGCGGTGGCCGACGGGCTCGACGCCGACATCGAGTGGATCGGCCGCGACGGCGAGCGGACGACCGACACCGACGCGCTGTACGACGACCTCCTCGACCACGCGGAGGCCGGGCTCCGGACCGCGGGGTGTGCCGATCACGAGGCCGCCTCGTGGCTCGCGCCGCTCCGCTGGCGGGTGGCGAATCGGACGACGCCCGCGAGCTGGAAGCGTGACCGCGTTCGCGACCGGCTCGACGCGGGCGACGACTTCGCGACCGCCGTCGAGGAGATGCAGCGGGAGTACATTCGCCAGCAGACCGAGACGCTCGTCGAGGGCGGGTTCTCCGCGTGGAGCGACGGCGACTGAAAGAGCCCGAACAGAACCGGGCGATCAAGGACGACCGTATACCGAGACTGCGGGGCGACGGCATGAACGACGCCCCCGCGCTCAAGCCAGCCCACATCGGCGCTGGGATAGGCGTCACCTGACCCGACCTGATAAAGGAGGGCAGCGAGATCGTTTTCATCGACGACAACTCCAGGACCTGTCGGTCCGAAACCCGGTCGATCCTCGCGGAACACCCGCTGTCGACCCCGCCGTTGCTCGTCGGAACGGCGGTTGCGCTCTCGATCCACGTCGGCGCGATGCACGTCGGTCCCACACAGTTCCTTCTCGGACTGGAGCCGATCACCCTCGAAACGTGGCTGCGGATCCTCGTCGTCGCACCCTCGGTGATCTTCCCCGCCGAACTCCACAAACTGTACCGGCGATCCTGATCACGAACGGTGATGCTCCCCACACGCTCTTCGCGTCTTTCACCGCACGGAGAACTTCACGCCTCGGCGCGGATCACGAGTACCGGAACCGACACAGTTCGGAGGAGTCGATCCGTGACGCTTCCGAGCAGACGCCGTTCGATACCCGATCTCCCTCGGGAACCGACGACGATCAGATCGACGTCGCTCCGTTCCGCGTACTTCTCGATCTCCTCGTGGGGGACCCCCTCAACTACTTCCCAGACGACATCGATGCCTCGCTGTGCGCCCCGTGCCGCGACCGATCTCGTCACCCTGTCTCCTTCCGATCGAAGGTAGTCCCCGTATGCCACGGGGACGGCCGTCTCGGCGACGTACACCATGTGTACGCTTGCACCGAACGCCTCGGCGAGTTCGAACGCGTGGTCCGTTGCTCGCCGAGCGTCCTCGCTCCCGTCCGTTGCGAGGAGGATCTTCGAGTACATGAGGGGTACTACGACCGTTCGGTTGCCCCCTCTCCTTCACTCCACCCACCTGCGTCGACGACCTCGAACAGCTGTCCCCAGTTTTCGTCGTCCTCGCTCTCCGGCAACTGATCGCGTAGCTGCTGGAAGTCGGACGGCGGAACGAGGGTGCTCGTCAAATCGACGATTATCCGGGCGTGATAGGCCGCCTCCGCCGGGTCGACACCTTCGATTCCACTCACCCGCGAGACGAACTCATGCCAGTCGAACCGCTGTCCGTGCTCGTGAACTGCGTTCGTCATGTACCAACCGATCTCCATCGGGAGCGAGGCTGCGTAATCCTCAGCGGCCCCTTCAGGGATCCGCTGTCCCAGCGTCAGCAACGTAGCGCGAATCGTCCTGACGGCTCTCCCGGTGTCGGAGAGCTGGAGTCGGTGCTGCACCTGTCCGGTAAATTCGTCAAAGTTCATGATTATAGATCGCGCACCGAGAATATAAATTAGGATGCCGGTTCCTCACCCCGGAGATCCGTCGCGGCAGCCACGAACGAGTGAGAACCGCCGCGGATAGTCGGTACCCCGCCAGTTGGCTTCACCAACGTGTCCGTACGATTCGCGAAGAGTCCGCTGACGGGAAACTATCCATCAGGATTTCGGGGGTAATTTCTTATGATCAGTCATCACACGTACGTACCTATGGCAAACACCCACAATTCACCGAAGCGCCACGCCGTCGTCGCTGTGGCCAGCGTCGTTCTCGCCGTGATTCTGTATCTTATCGGCTACGATTATCAGAAAGTGGCAGCAGCGATCCCGTACTTCCTCTTGTTCCTAACGGTGGTCCTCGGTCCCATGCAGGTCATGTGGCCACGGCTTCGACGTCGGTTCAACGGCACGACGCTGA
>CAZNOA010000311.1:0-2327 GCA_964574565.1 uncultured Halobellus sp.
AACAGCCCGCTCGCGGACGATCTCCACCCCGAGCGCGCGGAGTCACAGGAGTAACTAACCATGAGTGAATCCGAAGACGGAAAGTGGGGAATCGCCCACGTGTACGCATCGTTCAACAACACGCTCATCACGGTCACCGACGAGACCGGCGCCGAGACGATCGCCAAGTCGTCCGGCGGCACCGTGGTGAAACAGAACCGCGACGAGGCGTCGCCGTACGCCGCCATGCAGATGGCGGAGGTCGTCGCCGAGCGCGTCAAGGATGCCGGCTTAGAGGGCGTGCACGTTCGCGTGCGCGGCCCCGGCGGCAACCTCAACAAGTCCACCGGTCCGGGTGCACAGGCGACGATTCGCGCGCTGTCGCGCGCCGGCGTCGAGATCGGTCGGATCGAGGACGTCACGCCCATCCCGCACGACGGGACGAAGGCGCCCAAGAACAAGCGAGTCTGACATGACGGAAGCAGATTTCGACGTCCAGTACGTCGAACGGGACGAACGAAGCGCGCGGGTGCTGATCCGCGGGCTCACCCCGGCGTTCGCGAACGGCATCCGCCGCGCGATGATCGCCGACGTCCCGACGTTCTCGATCGACACGGTCCGGTTCGTCGAGAACTCCTCCGTCATGTTCGACGAGATGATCGGGCTTCGCCTGGGGCTCATTCCCCTGACGACCCCGCTCGACGACTTCGAGGTCGGCGACACGGTAACCGTCGCGCTCGACGTCGAAGGGCCGGCGACGGCGTACTCCGGCGACATCGAGAGCGCCGACCCGCTCGTCGAAGTCGCCGACGAGAACGTCCCGATCATCGAGCTGAAGGAGGGGCAGCGGCTGGAGTTCGAGGCGGACGCCGTGCTCGACTCCGGCAAGGAGCACGCCAAACACCAGGGCGGCGTCTCCGTCGGCTACCGCCACCTTCAGCGGGTCTCGATCGAGGGCGACCTCGGCGAGTTCGACGACGAAGAGCCGCGAATCCTCCGTGGCGTCATCGAGACGCCGGAGGGAGACGTCGTGCTCACCGACGAGTTCGACAACGACCTCTCGAAGAAGTACCCCGGAAAGGAAGTCAGCGTCGAGGATGTCCCCGGCGCGTTCGTCTTCCACATCGAGACGGACGGCTCGTTCAACGTCGAGGAACTGCTGCTCCGCGCGATCGACTCCATCGAGGAGCGCGCGGACGAACTACAGACGAAAGTCGCAGTATAACGTAATGACGGACCTTCGAACCACCCGATCGGCGCTCGCCCCTGCTCGTAGTCGCGACGCCGAACACCGACCGACCGTCGCATCGCCAGTCGATGCCGCGTCGGGTCGTTCCGCCGACCGCGGGACCGAAAGTGGTTTGAAGGGAGCCGGATTACGGAGGAGTGCACGCAGGGATAGCCAAGTCAGGCCAACGGCGCAGCGTTCAGGGCGCTGTCCTGTAGAGGTCCGCAGGTTCAAATCCTGCTCCCTGCACTCCGTTTTCCAGAAACTCTCCACACAGGAGGGACAGCTATGAGTAGCAAGACGAATCCGAAACTACAGAACCTCATCGCCGAGCTGAAGTCGACCTCGCGGGAGTCCGGAGCCGCAGTATGGCAGGACGTCGCGGATCGACTCGAAAAGCCACGGCGCACGCACGCTGAGGTCAACCTGGGTCGTATCGAACGATACGCGCAGGAAGACGAGACGGTCGTCGTCCCCGGCAAGGTGCTGGGCAGCGGTGTGCTCGAAAAGAACGTCACCGTCGCCGCCGTCGACTTCTCGGGCACCGCCCGCACGAAGATCGACCAGGCCGGCGAAGCGGTGTCGCTTGAACAGTTCGTTCAACAGAACCCCGAAGGAAACAACGTCCGGGTGATCCGATGAGTCTCGCGAAGATTGACGCGGACATCGTCGTCGACGCTCGCGACTGCATCCTCGGTCGCGTCTCGTCGAAGGTCGCCCAGCGCGTTCTCGACGGCGAGACCGTCGCCGTCGTCAACGCCGAGCGAGCGGTCATCACCGGCAACGAAGAGGCGACGATGGAGACGTACCACAAGCGCGCTGAGCTCGGCTCCGACAGCGGGCCGTACTACCCGAAGCGCCCCGACCGCATCTTCAAGCGTGCCATCCGCGGCATGCTGCCGTACAAGACGGAGGACGGCCGCGAGGCGCTCGCGAACGTCCGCGTGTACGTCGGGAACCCCTACGAACGCGACGAGGACGTCGAGGCCGTCGTTCTCGACGACACGTCGCTCGACCGCCTCTCGAACATCAAATTCACGACGCTCGGATCGATCTCCGAGTCACTGGGAGCCAACGTCACATGGTAACTAACACCTCAGGCAAAAAGAAGACGGCCGTC
>CAZNOA010000312.1:0-2321 GCA_964574565.1 uncultured Halobellus sp.
AAGCTCTTGGAATAAAAATCGTGTAGAATCCGGATGCCGCCTCCCGGATTTGAACCGGGGACAGCTCGATCTTCAGTCGAGTGCTCTCCCAGTCTGAGCTAAGGCGGCTCGCATTCGGACCAACGCCGATTCGAGACAAAAGGATTTCGAAAGCCACCGCCGGACGGTCCCCCGAATCACGCGTCGATCCCCACGACGTCGCTGAGGTGACTCCGGTGGAACTCCACGGCCGCGGTCCTGTCTACCGGCGGATACCGCGGATTCGTCACCCGGCCGCGGGAGTCGACGGCGGCCTCCGCGACGGCGACGATCCGATGGACGTCGTCGACGGGAGGTATCGGACGCACCGCCGCGTAGCCGGTCCGAAACGCGCGTCGCAGCGCGTCGGCCTCGTCTGGAACGTACCAGTCCGCGAGGAGGTACTCGGCTTTCGCGACCGACAGCGCCGCGCCGGCGGCCAGCGGCGATTCCCAATCGACGACCGCGGTGATCTCCCCGTTCGCGACGAGGGCGTTCCCGGGTCGGAGATCCCACGGGTACAGCCGCGGGGTCGGCGCCGTCTCGACCGTCCACGCGTCGAGCCGACCGCGGGCCGCCTCTGCGACCTCGTCGAACTCCGCGGGGAGTCGGTCGAGGCTCCCGTGCCCGCGCCGACGAAGCCACTCGCGCCACGCCGCAGCGTCGCCCTGCGCAGCGGAGGCCGACCGCACGCGCCCGCCGCTGGCGACGACGGGACCGTAGCCCTCGAACCGAAACGACTCGTGTAACTCGCCGAGAAACCGCCCGAACGCCCGAGCGAACTCGAGCCTGACGGACGAATCGACCGACGTGAACCGGCCGTGCAGGTCGTGTCCGCCGACGAACCGGGTGGCCAACCACCCCCCGTCGTCGGCGCCGTCTGTGCTGTCGGTGTCGTCCCTCTCCTCGCCGCCGGACGACCCGCCGGCTCCTGCCGCTCCCGCCGGCTCCGGCCGCGCCGGTCCCCACCCGAGCGGCTCGGCGACCGGCACAGCCGTCTCGGCTGCCACCGCCGAGAGGAGCGCGGACTCCGTCATGAGCGCCGTGCAATCGCTTCCGTGACGGACGACGACCGGCGACGCGCTCGCGAAACGAACCGCGACGATGTGCCGCCGCCCGCCCGCCGCGATCGGCTCGATGCTCGCGATCGGCTCGTCGGGTCGAGTCGCGTTCAGCGCGGCCCGCAGCCACGCCGAGTCCCGGAACTCCGAGTCCGCCTCGTCAGTCGCGCCGCTCTCGCTCTCTCCGTCGGACGCGGGGTCGTCGTCGCTGGCTCCGCCGCTCATTTCGGTCCCTCCAACAGCGTCACGAGGTCGCCGATACCGTCGAGCACGTGGTCCGGCCGGTACGCCCCCGGCCCCTCGTCGGCGTCCGCATCGCGGATCCACGCGACGCGGAGCCCGGCGTTGTGCGCCCCGGCCACGTCGTACGCCAGCGAGTCGCCGACGTACAGCGCGCGCTCCGCGGGCACCCCGAGCGCGGCCAGCGCCTCGCGAAACGGGGCCGTGTGCGGCTTCCGCCGCGCGAGATCGCCCGCGTAGACGACGACGCCGACGCGCGCTTCCAAGCCGAGCGACCGTATTTTGCGCTCTTGCCTGCTCTGCGGCCCGTTCGTGACGATCCCGGTCTTCCCGCGGGCGGCCGCGGCGCCGAGCGCGGCCTCCGCACCGGGGACGAACTCGACGCCGATCTCGTCGATGCCGTCGGCCAACGCCTCGGCGACCTCGATCGGATCGACGTCGCTCCGCCCGTGTTGTGCGGCCACCCGCGCCAGCCCAGCGCCGAGATACCCGACGCGGTCGTCGGGGTCCGGGGGGCCGTCGAGCGCGGCCCACAGCGCGTCCGGTTCGCCGAACGGTTCGGTGTCGACCCGCTCGAACGCGCGGCGGTACGCCGCGTCCGCGTCCCCAGCGTGGCGACAGAGCGTCCCGTCGAGATCGAAGAGCACGGCGTCGATGTCGTTCACGAGAGTCTTTGGTTCGCCGTGAGAATAAGGGGTACGGCGGCGCTGACCCCCTCCGTCGGCACCGCTCGCGGGACTGATCGTGTCACAGAAGTGGGACCGCCCGGATTTGAACCGGGGTCACGGGCACCCAAGGCCCGAAGTATACCAGGCTAACCCACGGTCCCTCACCTCTTATTACCCGCATCCGCCGCTAAAGCGTTTCGTTCGCCGTGGGCGATTCACACCCCCCAGAAGTAGACGATCCCCAGCGTCGTCACGACGGTCAAGATCAGCTGGAGCGGGGCGCCGAGACGGAAGAAGTCCGTGAACTTGTAGCCGCCCGGTCCGTACACCATCA
>CAZNOA010000313.1:0-2313 GCA_964574565.1 uncultured Halobellus sp.
TCGAGGTCGTCCGCGAGAGCCGGTTCCGCTTCGCGGACGACGTCGAGGGGATGTTCGAGGCGGCCGTCGAGACGTGGGAACAGATCCGGGCGGACGGCGAGGCGGTCGGCTCGATCACGACCCGGTCGAACGACGGCGAGCCGAACGGCGCGCTGTACCTCTTCGCCGACGCGCCCGGCAGCGAGACGTTCGCGGACCTCCGGGCGGCCCGGCTTCCGGTCGAGCCGCTGATCGCCCGTGTCAACGACTCGCGAGACGACGACGCCCCCCGCGAGGTGTTCGTGCTCCGACCCGCCGCGTACAACTTCGTCGCGGTGTACGTCGTCTTCGACCCCGACGGCGTCCTCGCCCAGACGGTTCGGGACACGTACGACCTGGGCCTCGGGCTCGGAGCCGGGTTGGAGAACGCTCCCGGGAATCCGCCCGCGGCCTCGGAAACCGGTGACGACGACGGTGGAAACGAGGAGGAGCCGTCAGCCACGGAAGGCGACGAAGACGACTTCGACGCGCTCGATCGGCTGTGACCCCTATCGGCCGCAGCCGGTGGAGCCCGACCCGGTTACAGCCAGTCGGCGTCCGGATCGACCCGCCCGTCGGGCACCTCGCCGTTGAAGACGGCGGCGACGTCCGCGGCGGCGCTCCGATTTAAGTCGTCGCGAGCTTCCTCGCTGTACCACGCCGCGTGCGGCGTGACGATCGTGTCGTCCCGGCCGACGAGCGGGTCGTCTTCGGGCGGTTCCTCGGTGAGCACGTCGAGTCCCGCGCCCTTGATATCGCCCGCTTCCAGCGCGTCGAGCAGGGCGTCGGCGTCGACCACGGGGCCGCGACTCACGTTGACGAGCACCGAGTGTTCTCCGAGCCGGTCGAGCGCGTCGGCGTCGACCATCCCCCGCGTCGCGTCCGTCAGGGGCGCGTAGACGCCGACGTGGTCGGCCCGGTCGAACAGCTCGTCGAACTCGATCTTCTCGACGCCGTACTCGGCCATCTCGTCGGCCTCGACGAACGGATCGTACGCGACGAGCTCGGCGCCGAACCCGCCGATCTGTTCGGCCGCGCGCCTCGCGATCGGGCCGAACGAGACGAAGCCGATTGTCGACGCGCTCACGCGATGGACCGGTCGGCCGTCCTCCCAGCTCCAGCCGCCGGCGACGACGGCGTCGTCGTACCGCTTCAGCGAGCGGAGCGCAGCGAACAACAGCGAGACGGAGTGGGTCGCCACCTCGTCGGTGCAGTAGTCGGGGACGCGGGTGACGGTGACGCCGTTCGCCGCCGCGGCCGCGACGTCGATGTTGTCGACGCCGACCGCCGACCGGACGACGAGGTCGAGGTCGAGCCGCTCGAGCGCCTCGGCGGTGACCGGCGTGTTGATGTCGGTCACGACCGCGTCGGCGTCCGCGGCCGCCGCGATCAGGTTCTCCGTCGAGCCGAGCTCGGCGACCTCGATGTCGACGGGCTCGTCGACGGCCGACGCGAGCAGTTCGCGGTACGTCTCCGGGTCGATCATCGGGAACGCCGACAGCACCACTTTGGGCATACGCGTCGATTCGCACCAAACCCACTTGACCGCTGTCACTTACACTGTCAGGCGCTGAAACGTCTCTATTCGATCGTGAAGTTTGTCCCGTTTACGGCTGTCCGCGTCGCGTCCGACGCCCCCTCGCCCTGTGGGCCCGCTCGGGGGGCGACCCGTTTCGATGGCTCTTTGCTCGCTCGACTGCAACGCCGACCGTGAGCGACGACAGTTCGACGAAACCGCCGATGCTCGTCCTGCTCGAGTCGCTGGCGTTCTACCGGAACGTCAAAATCGGGCTCGTCGTCGGGGCGGTGGTGGCGGCGGTGCTGTATCTCGTCCGGACGCTGGAGCTGCTCGGACCGGTCGTCGACACCCGCGACTACCCGCTCTTCGGCCCGGACGCGTGGTTCCTCCTCTTGGCGTTCGTGCTGGCGGCGACGTTCGCGCTGCTGGTCGCCATCGGGCTCACGATCCTCGAGGCGGTCCGCGGCGTTCGGAACATCTCGACGGAACAAGCGAAGTAATCAGCGTACGCCGGACGGAGGGATCGAAATGCCGGCGCCACGGCCACGACACCGTCAATCGGCGGTACAGGAGGCGTCGTCCGACGAGTCGCCCGTGAACTCCTGTGCGGGCTCCGTGAGCTTGTAGAGGTTCTGCCGCGCGTCGGCGAAGTAGACGTCCTCGTCGACGACGTCGATCCCCTCGAGCCGTTCGAGCGCGTACCGGACGGTCCGGGCGGACAGCATCGACTCCTGGACGATCCCCTTCTGGGTCAGCGGGCCGTTGTATTCGAGCAC
>CAZNOA010000314.1:0-2305 GCA_964574565.1 uncultured Halobellus sp.
CGCGGTCCTCGAACGGCTCGGTCGCGTGCCGGGCGGCGCTGCCGGAACCGACCCGGCGGCGTGAGTGACACTGACCAGGCTGCGTAACTGTCATTCCCGACCGCGAACGACCGGTTCCGGGACAGACGCCGACTGCGGGTATCGCACCTATTTAGGGCGTCCCGCCCCTGTAATCTGTTAATGGAGTACGTCCAAGAGCGCGTGACGACGCTGCACGCGTTGACCGACCACCGTCCGGACGCCCCGACCGATCGGGCGGCGGTCGTGGTGCCGATGACGGAACGGGAGTACGGCACGCTCGCGGCCGAACGCGTCCTGAGCGCGCTCGAAACGGTCGCCCCCGCCCGCGTGATCGTCCCCCTCCGCGCGCCGCCGGAACGCGTCGGCCCCTTCGCCGAGTGGCTCGACGGCTTCGACGTCAACGTGGAGACGCTGTGGTGTGGCGGGCCGCGCTTGGCGTCCCTGCTCGCGGACCGTGGACTCGACGGAAGCCGAGGAAAGGGCCGAGACGTGTGGCTCGGGCTGGGACGGGCCTTGGACGAGGAGTTCGTCGTCGTCCACGACGCCGACACGAAGACGTACTCGCCGGCGTTCGTGAACCGCCTGCTGTTCCCGCTCGCGCACGGGCACGCCTTCTCGAAGGGGTACTACGCCCGCGTCGAAGACGGCTCGCTGTACGGACGGCTGTTCCGGCTGTTCTTCCGCCCGCTCGTGAGGGCCCTGTCTGACGCGACAGAGACGCGAGAGCCCGACGTGCTGGCGTATCTGGACTCGTTCCGCTACGCGCTCGCCGGGGAGTTCGCGGCGACGACCGACCTCGTCTCCCGGCTCCGCGTCCAGCGCGGCTGGGGACTGGAGGTCGGGACGCTCGGCGAGGCGTTCGCGCACGCCGGCTTTGCGGAGAGCGCGCAGGTCGACCTCGGCCGGTACGAGCACGACCACCGCTCCGTCGACGGCCCGACCGGCCTCGCGGACATGAGCCGAGCCGTGGGGGCGGCGACGCTGCGCGCGGTCGAGAGCGCGGGCGTCGACGTCGACTACGATGCGCTCGCGGACCGCTACCGGGAGGCCGCGACGGACCTGGTCCGGGCCTACGAGACGGACGCCGCGTTCAACGGACTCGCGTACGACCGCGAGGACGAACGGTCGCAGGTCGAGACGTACGCGGCGGCCCTCGGCGAACCCGGTCCCGACACCCGGCTCCCGGCGTGGCGTGACGCGCCGATCACGCCGGCGGAAGTGGGCGAGGCGGCGCGTGCCGACCTCGCTGCGGCGATGGGTGAGCGGGGCGGATCGTCGGACGCGGAGGACGGAGCGAGCGCGGATCAACAGCCGGTGGATTCGGCGGCTGCCACGGACCCGACGACCCGCGGAAACGGTCACCACCCGCCGACCGACCGCGGCGCGGAGACGTCGACGGAGGACGAGGGATCGTGACCGACGGCGCGCCGAGCGTCGCCGCGCGCGACGACCTCGCGGGAATCGTCGACCTGTTCGACTGGCTCACCCGCGCGGAGCTCTCACGCGCGCTGTCGGAGCTCGCGTTCAAGCAGCGCACGGAAATCGACGAGGCGGCCATCGCCGCCGCGATCGACGTCGCCGTCGCGGAGTACGCGCTCGTGCCCGCACCGGCCGCTGCGCTCTCCGAGGCGGGGACGACCACGGAGTTCGACGACGGGTCCGAGGCGGACGAGGCGGTCGCACTCGCGGTCGGCCCCGCCGCGTTCCCGTCGTTGCCGGACGACGCCGAGGACCTCCCGCACATCCTCGACCTGCCCGACCGGGACGTGGACCGGCGGGCGTTGGCCGACGCGGTGCTCGAGCGGCTGTCGGAGGACGCGGTCGCGGCCATCACGGAAAGCGACCACGAGCGGTTGGAGACGCTCGCCGACGTCACCTACGACATCGAGACGTGGGCGCCCGTCGACGCCGGAGAGATCCGCGAGCGGATCGTGAGCGAGCTGGACGGCTGAGACGGAGCGGCGGGGAACGCCCCCTAGACGGGCCTACTCGACGCGTTCGAATCTGTGTCGCACCACGTCGGCGTCGTCGTCCCAGTCGAAGCTGCCGCCGTGCGCGGTAACCATCCGCTCTTTGTACGCCTCCAGCGACGGCGACCCCTCGCGTTTCGCGTCCGCGTCGGTCATGTCGCCGAGCGTCCGCTCGGTCACTTCGGTCAGCTCGAAGGTCACGCCGTCGACCTCGAAGGTGTCCCCCGCCTCGCCGTACCGGTTCCCGCGGTGGAGCTGCGTCACGTCGCCGTCGATCGCCGCCTGCTTCACGCGGTCGTTCGGCAGGAGGTCGG
>CAZNOA010000315.1:0-2302 GCA_964574565.1 uncultured Halobellus sp.
CGTGGCTGCGGCCGGCGAGCGCGTCGCCGCCGCGGTGGGGATCAACGAGGATTACGTGGGTCGGAGCGCGGCCCTGGTGGCTGCCGGCGTCGACGCGCTCGTCGTCGACGTCGCACACGGCCATCTCGAACGGACGATCACGGCGGTCGAGGAGATCGCCGACGAGTTCCCGGAGACGGCGCTGATCGCCGGCAACGTCGCGACGCCCGCGGGCGTCGAAGACCTCGCGGCGGCCGGCGCCGACTGCGTGAAAGTGGGGATCGGCCCCGGCTCGCACTGCACCACGCGGAAGGTCGCCGGCGCCGGCGTACCGCAGCTGACCGCGGTCGACGACTGCGCGACGGCGGCAGCGGAGCGCGACGTAACGATCTGCGCCGACGGCGGGATCCGAACCTCCGGCGACGCGGTGAAGGCGCTGATGGCGGGCGCCGACACCGTGATGCTCGGGAGCCTCTTCGCCGGGACGGAAGAGGCGCCCGGCGCGGTCGTCACGGTCGACGGGACGCGGTACAAGCGCTCTCGCGGCATGGCGACGACGGCCGCGGCCGAGGACCGCGACGACAAGCGGGCCGACGTCGGCGCCGACGAGGGGGTCGAGGCGCTGACGCCGTACAAGGGGCCGGTCGAGACGGTCGCCGCGGAGTTCTGTCAGGGGATCCGGTCGGGACTGTCGTACTGCGGCGGCCACACGATCGAGCGCGCCCGCGACCGCGCCGAGTTCATCCGCGTCGCGCCGGGCGCGAAGGAGCGCGAGGGGTTCCACACCGACCACGACTGGGAGGGGGTCAGCGTGGACAGCGAGACGAAGCGAGTCGACGACGCCGTCGGCGAGGCGACGGCCGAAAGCGGCGACTGAGCCTTCGAACGCGAGGGCTCTCACACAGCGGTAGTGGGACCGATGGCGATCCAACGGACCACGGACCGAGCGAACGGTCGCCGCCGCGATGCGGCTCAGATCGTCGCGTCGTCAACGCTCCGTCGTCGGTCACCACGTCGTCAACGCCTCACGTCCGTGATCGCGCGTGAGGATGCCGAGGAATACGAGCACGCCCGTGATCGCGAACGCGCCGCCGACGTAGAACACCGAGGCCATGCTCACCTCGACCATCAGGTAGCCGGCGATGAGCGGTCCCGCGACCGACCCCGGTCGCCACACCAGCTCCCGGATACCGAAGCTGGAAGCGACGCCGCCCTCGTCGGTGCCCTCGTCGGCGAACAGCGCCATGCTGGCGGGCTCTCGGAAGGAGTCCGCGACTCCGAGCAGGGCCGACAGCCCGACCAGGGGCAGATACGCGGCTGGTAACGCGCCGAGGACCGGGACCGTCACGTCGGTCCCGAGCACCCCGCCGATCGCGGGGGCGAACGGAATCGTTACCGCGATCAGGCCGTACGCGCCGCCCCCGGCGAAGACGAACAGCGAACGTCCGTAACCGTCCGAGAGCCGCCCGGTGAACAGCTGGCCGACCATGTTCGTCGCCTTCTCGGCGGTGACCGTGATCGCGACCGCGGTCGCGCCGACCGCGAGCCCGCCCGCCAGCATCGACGTGCCCGCGTAGATCGGGACCCACGTCCGGACCATCGTCACGGCGAAGGCGTACTGGACGCGGAACGTCGAGATGGTGAGGATCTTCCGGTTGACCGCGAGGTCGCTGAACGGGAACCCCTCGACGCGCGTCGGGTCCGCGTCGAGGAGCCCCCACGTGACGACCCACGCGAGGATCATCAGGGCCGTGATGATCGAGAAGACGGGGCCGAACCCCACCGCGTCGTAGATGACGCCCGCCCCGAGCGAGCCGACGATCGAGGCCGCGAAGGAGGCGGCGTTCGCCTTCCCGATCTTGTCCGCGCGGGTGCCCACGTCGGCGATCTGGCCGACCAGCGAGAGCGTCATCAGCCCCGCCCCCGTGACGACGAGCCCCTGAAGCGCCCGGACGAGGATGAACGAGCCGGAGGAGTCGACCAGTGGGAATAGCGCGTAGACGCCGGCACCGACGCCGAGCACCGCGAGCAGCACGAGTCGCTTGTCGAAGCGGTCGCCGGCCCACGCGAGCGGGATCACGGCGACCGTCTGCGCGAGCGTGAACCCGGTGGTGTACATCCCGATGATGAACCCGGCGGAGACAGTGAGCCCGAGTACCGTCGTCGCCTGCGGGTCCAGCGTGTTGATGTACGTCGGCAACAGCGTCAACAGCGTGATGAAGCCGAACCCCTCCGCGAAGCGGGTGAGGTAGAGGGCCCAGAACTGGGTTCGGCGGTCGGCGTTGCTCACACCGAATCGCCGCGGAGCCGTTTAAAAGGGGTT
>CAZNOA010000316.1:0-2301 GCA_964574565.1 uncultured Halobellus sp.
CGTTCTCGCTGACCGGACAGGCGAACTCGATGGGGAACCGCGTCTGCGCCTCGAAATCCTCCTGGCCGGGATACAGGCCGTTCGACGACGCAGATCACCGCAAGGCGATTGCGAACGCGTGGGGCGTCCCGCTGAGCCGGTTCCCGGACGACTCGGGGCCGGGATTCGTCCGGATCATCGACGCGATCGCCCGAGACAACGTCGACGTCTGCTGGACCGTGGCGACGAACCCCGTGGCGGGGATGCCGGACGCCGGCCACGTCAGGAGCGCGCTCGAGGACGCGTTCCTCGTCGCACAAGACGCGTTCCGGTCCGACACCGTCGAGCTGGCGGACGTGGTGTTGCCGGCGGCGACGTGGGGCGAGTCCGAGGGGACGGTGATGAACATGGAACGACGCGTCTCGCGGGTCACCGCGGTGCGTGAGCCGCCCGGGTGCGTCCGACAGGACGTCGACATCATCGGCGCCGTCGCCGACCGCGTGGTGCCGGAGCTGTTCGGCTCGGCGCGGCTCGACCCCGAGTCACTCTTCGACGAGTTGAGGGCCCTCACTCGGGGGACCACGGCCGATCTCTCCGGGATCTCCTACCCTCGACTGGCCGACGAGCTGGCCGTCCGATGGCCGAGTTCGACGGCGACCGATCAGGCGGGATACCGGTACTACGACGGCGACGCGGGCGAAACGAAGACGCGAGGCGAGGCCGACGATTCGTGGTCGTTCCACACGGACTCCGGCCGAGCGCAGTTCTCCAACGCGTCACACGAGGGCGTTCCCGAACCGATCGACGAGGAGTATCCGCTCACGCTGACCACCGGCCGGCGACCGGACGCATACAACACGGGCGTTCGGAACCGGGGCGAGCCCGGCGAGACCGACGCCGCGATCGCGGCCCGGATCCATCCCGAAACGATCGCCGACTACCTGCGCGCGTTCGATCGCGGGGAGACGGTGATCGAGTCCCGCCGCTCGGCGGTCGCGGTCGGCGTCGAACCCGACGGTGACGTCCCGCCGGGACTCGTCTGGCTCCCGGTTCACAACCCGGCGGCCAACGAGCTCACGCTCTCCGCCGCGGATCCGGACTCCGCCGAGCCGAACCTCAAGCAGTGCGCGGTCACCCTGACCGCTCCCGACCGCACCGGCGCCGACCGAGCGCGGGATACCGGACGGGCGAACCGGACCGAGTCGTACTCCTGAGAGCAGCGTCAGGCCGACCGCGATGTAATCGGAAGCCGAGCGGGAAGGGGCGATCGGCCCCCGCACTCGTTTCACTTCCGGACCCTCTCTTCGAGGAGCGCCCGACGATCACCGGACGGGCTGTGAACCGCGCTCTGTCCGGACGATCGAACGACGGTCGCCGTGCCGTTCGAAAGCACGACCAGCGGTCGCCGTCGAGAGCGGTTCGGACCACTCGAACCGACGGTCCGTCGCTTCTCGTGGAGGGAGAATTAGGGGTTGGTGTCGGGTTATATTCCTATACCAGATCGGCAAATGTTGCGGGACGTGGCGTTCGTTCAATAACCGATCGAGGAACTGTGCGTCTTTTATTTTTCTCTCTGTTATATAGAAATTATAATGGTGAAGGCCAGTACTGTGTATGAGAACAGATTTCCCGACAGAATTACTAATATGTCAATCGTGTCTCTTATTAACTACAATACCTTGATGTTGTCTCGTGAGAAAATCTATGTTCAGTCAGTTTCAGGCACAGATGTCGGGTGATTCCGGTTCGGGGTCACCTCCGCGGCGTCCGAACCGTCGGTCCGGTACCGATATCGGACTCGGTTTGGCGGCCGAACCGGTCGAGCGGCCGGCGCGTGGGCGTGGTTCAATCGGAGGTGGCTCGTAGTGAAAGCCACGGACCTGCTGTACGGTAAGTACCGGAACCTGATCCTCGCGACCGCGATGTTCAACCTCGGCTTCGTGATCTGGTTCTCGTTCGCGCCGTTCACCGGAGGCATCGCCGAGGAGTTCGGGCTCTCCGTCCAACAGCTCGGCATCGTCGCGAGCGCGGCGATCGTGGCGGTTCCCCTCGGCCGGATCATCGTCGGCCCGCTGACCGACAAGTTCGGCGCGGACGTGGTCGGTAGCGCGACCCTGATCGTCGTCGGGTCGTTCGCGATACTCAGCGCGTTCGCACAGACGTACGAGGTGTTCACCGCCTCTCGTATCGTCGCGTCGCTGGCGGGGATCACCTTCGTCATCGGCATCCAGCACGTCGCAGAGTGGTTCGAAGCGGAGAACCTCGGTACGGCGGAGGGGATCTTCGCCGGGATCGGCAACGCCGGCGCGGGGCTCGGAGCGT
>CAZNOA010000317.1:0-2289 GCA_964574565.1 uncultured Halobellus sp.
GATCCTCGGGACCGTCGCCACCTTCGCGAGCTTTCTCCCCGCCGTGATCGGCTACCTGGCGATCACCGACCAGTGGGACCTCGTTCCGGTCTCGAAGCCGACGCTCCGGACCGCGGGTCTCATCCCGATCGTCGCGGTCGGCCTCTACGGGCTCCAGATCGGGCTCTTGCTCCTGCTCCGGGAGTTCGGCCTCCAGACCGGACAGAACCCGGCGACGATGGCCGCCGGCGATCCGGCGGCGTACTACCTCGCGATGATCGCCGTCTCGATCCTCGTCGTCGGCCCGGCCGAGGAGCTGCTGTTCCGGGGGGTCATTCAGGAAGGGCTCCGGCGGTCGTTCGGCGCGGCCCCGGCGATCCTGATCGCGAGCGTGCTGTTCGGTCTCCTCCACATCGGGGTCGACGGGACCCTCACCGAGCAGCTGGCGTATATGGGGATAACGGTGCTTCTAGGGGCGATTCTCGGTGTTCTCTACGAGCGGACGGGGAACATCCTCGTCCCCGCGCTCGCCCACGGGCTGTACAACGCGATCATCTTCGCGACGCTGCTTCGGGGCGCCCTCTGAGAGCGCTCGCCGCTCGTTGGAGGCGTTCCGACCGTAGTACCGGTTCGACTTCTCGTTCGGATTAGAACCGCGTCTTCCCCCACCGCAGGTCGTCGTAGTTCGCCTGCTGATCGCTGTCGAACCGCTCCTCGAACTTCCGGCGGAGCGCCGCCTTCTCACTGGTGGCGATCCGCGCGAGCTCGTCCGCCTTCGCGACCGCCTCTGGCGGCCCGCGGGTCGTCGCCACGTCGGCGAGCACCTGCCGAGTCAGCCGGTCGCGGGTGTCCGCGTCGCGGGTGAACGCGTACGGCGCCTCCAGCTTGTACGTCACGTCGGTCCGGGGGTCGTAGACGATCATGAACGTGGGCTCGTACAGCTCCGGATCGAACTCGCGGTCGATACCGAGCGCGTCTCGGTCCGCGGCCATCGTCTCGTCGGCGCCGCCCCGGCTGTGGAACCACGTGGTGAACGTGAGCTCGTCGTCGACGCGCTCGCCGTCGGCGTCGTCTTCTCGGCGCTCCAGTAGTCGGGTGAAAAGCGCCGTGTCGTCGGGCCACGGCGGCTCGAACCCCGCTCTCGCGAGCGCGCGAACGACCACGCCGCTCGCCGGGTTCTTCACGAAGCCGGCGAGCGGGACGCCCCGCTCGACGAACCGCTCGACGAGCCGGACGTAGTTCTCGACGACCGCCCGGGGCTTCGCCTCGCGGGCGAGCGCGCCGAGCTCCGGGTTGCGGTCGTCCCACGTGAACAGCTCCTTCGGATAGATGGGGCCGTCGAGCACGAGCAGGTCGTCGACCCGGTCGGCGTGATCGAGCGCGTGCGTCCCCTCGGCGAGGTAGAGCGCGAGCGCGTGGACGACCCCCTCGGCGTACCGGTTCACCCGCGGCGCGTGAAGCACGCGCTGTCGGGTGTGGCCGTCGTCGCGGCGGGTCCAGTCGTCGTCGAAGTCCGCGGTCGAGTCGCCGGCGTGAACGGTCGCGACGATGGTCCGATCGCGGTGCAGGTCGAGGTCGGTCGGGGCGCTCGCCATGGCAGCGTGAGCGACGTCGACGACGAGCCCGTTTTTGAACGTCGTGGGGTTGATCGTGCCCGAGTCGAGGCCGTGGACCGTCTCGAAGGGTCGCTCCGCGAGCGCGGCGTCGTCGATCGGCGCGCGGCGGCGCTCGTGGTCGTCGACGGGCTCGACCACGACGCGGCCGTCACGGCGGAGCTCCGGAAGCCAGTCGCGCCACACCTGGCCGGCGAGGTCGTCGTGGTCGGTCGTGTCCACGTCGTTCGCGATGCCGTACGCGAGCTGGGCGATGTTCTCGACGTGGATCGGATCGAGCGTCACAGCCGTATCGAGAGCCGACGAAAGCTAAAAGCCGTCGGCTTTCGAAACCGAGCCGACACCACGCTATCCGTTGCTCTCTCCCTCTCGCGTGTCCTCCGCGATCGTCTCGTCGCGTCGCTGTTTGTCCAGCGCCCGACTCCGAAACCGCTCGAGTCCGAGCGTGAGTATGAAGAAGCTTCCCCCGACGTACAGAAGCGACTGGGGGTCGGTGACGAGACGGCTGACGAGACCGTTCCCGTACCCGATCACCGTGCCGAGGTATCCCAGTATCGACGTCGTCCACCCCATACCCGTGAGCCCGCTCAGCTGGTTAAGCAGATCTTTATCGGTTTCGCCGCTCGGTTTCAGAAGCATGCGGTCGTTATCATCACCTTAACCGGATCTATCGAGTGGCGGCATATAAGTTTATTTT
>CAZNOA010000318.1:0-2287 GCA_964574565.1 uncultured Halobellus sp.
GCGCTCGGGTAGAACGTCTCTAACCGCTTTGCGGCGTAGTCGGTGACGGTCCGGTCGCGCAGCAGGTCGATCGCCGAACGATACACCTCGCGGGCGCGGTCGGTCGCCAGTACCCGCCCGTCGTCGTCGTGGCGGCGGCGTATCGCCCCGCGAGCGATGCGGGCCGCGCGAGCTTCGTTGACGCCGGGTGCGCGGGCGATCGCGGCGACGTCGCCGGACTCGACGGTCGCGATCGGATCGTCGAGCTCGCGCAACGCCGCGGCCGTCTTCGCGCCGACGCCGGGAATCGCCTCCAACTCCATCTGTTCGAGGATATCGCGGCAACGCTGTAAAGCGTGCGGGTGAGACGGGAGCGCTCGACAGCCGACGCGCTTTTTTCCGCCGACCCCGAACGCGGGTTCATGAGCCAGGACACGCTCGCCGCCGAGACCGGCGCGATCGCCCCGGAAACGGCGGCGAAGGCGCGGGCCGCCCGCGACGCGCTCGGTCGGTGTGACGGGGTCCTCGTCGCCTTCTCGGGCGGCGTGGACTCCTCGGTGGTCGCGGCGCTCGCGCGGGACGCGCTCGGCGACGACGCGGTCGCCTGTACCGCCCGCAGCGAGACGCTGCCGGCCGCGGAGCTCGACGACGCGAAGCGCGTCGCCGACGAGATCGGGATCCGGCACGAGACGGTGACGTTCTCCGAGCTCGACGATCCGAACTTCGTCGCCAACGACGGCGATCGGTGTTACCACTGCCGGACGATGCGTCTCGGCCGGATGTACGACGCGGCCCGGGAGCTCGGGATCGGCACCGTCTGTGACGGGACGAACGCGGACGATCCCGGCGAGGGACACCGACCGGGGTTGCGGGCGGTCGAGGAGCTCGACGTGTTCTCGCCGCTGTTGGACGCCGACATCACGAAGGCGGAGGTCCGACGCATCGCCGAGGCGTACGGCCTGTCTGTCGCCGATAAGCCGTCGATGGCCTGTCTCTCCTCGCGGATTCCCACCGGACTCGAAGTGACTGAGGAGCGGCTGACTCGCGTGGAGAAGGCGGAGCGAGTGCTTCGCGAGTGGGGGTTCGAGGGGTTCCGCGTCCGCGACCACGACGGGCTCGCGCGCGTCGAGATCGCGCCGGACGAGCTTGAGCGCGCGCTCGATCCGGCCTTCGCCGAGGCCGTCCACGAACACCTGACCGACCTCGGCTTCGAGTACGTCACGCTCGACATGGCCGGGTATCGGACGGGGAGCGTGAGTCCGAGCGGTGAGGAGCCGACGAGCAGTGGGGAGACGGCGACCGGTGAGGGGCAGGCGGACGGCGGCGACGAAACGCCGCCCCCGAACGAGGACGCGCCGGCCGTCGACCTCGGTCGGCAGTATCCGCGCTGACGGCCCCGCACTGAGAAAGCGAACCGCGTTATCACCCGAGAGAACCCGGCACGAACAGTTATACGCGGTGTCGTGAAATCGACAGCTATGAGCGAGGCCAAGACGCTCGCGGTCATCGCCGGCGGCGTCGGCGGCGCGGTCGGCGCGTTCGTCGGTGTCTCCGTCGGCGGCGACCCGTTCGCGGTGACGCTGACCACGCTCGTCGTCGCGCTGCTCGTCGGCGCCCTCGTCATCGCGAGCGCCGTCGTCGCCGGCGACGTCGACTTCTTCGCGAGCGCCGACGGCGAGTGACCGTCGACCGCAGATGGCTGCCGACGGTGATCGACAGCGACGGCGGGGGTCCCGCCCCCGCGTCTCGGTCGGAAGCGAATCCTGCCCCGGTGCCCGTCGCTTATGTACGCGCACCCGAACAGGTTGGTATGGACGAGGATTCACGCGCCGACCGACGCTCTCCCGTCGGCGAGCCCGTCGTCCGGTCCGACCCGGCGGTGACGGGCGACCGGGCCGCCGAGGCCGTCGGCTTCGACCCGAACGACCCCGAGAGCGTCGCGGAGGCCGCAGAGACCGTCGCCCGGTTCGCCGGCGGCGACGTCGGCGACGACGACCACGTGTTGATGCTTCGGGGCGCGGCCGCCTGCGCGGCGTTGGTCCGCGGCGTCGGCTCGTATAAGGAAGCCGCCGAGCGCGCCGGCGAGGGCGTCTCGGTCGCGTTCATCCGCAAGTGGGCGCGTGTCCACGACCTCCCGCAGGCGATCCGCCGGCAGGTCGCCAGCGGGCGTATCGCGCCGAGCGCGGCGAAACACGTGGCCCGGCTCGGGGGGACCGACCGCTACCTCCTCGCGTGGGCGACGATCGACGGCGACCTCACGGTCCGAGAGGTCCGGTCGATCGCCTCCGCGGTCAACGACGGGAGCGAC
>CAZNOA010000319.1:0-2284 GCA_964574565.1 uncultured Halobellus sp.
TGGATCTCGTTTTGGAGCCCGCCGATGTCCTCGTAGGTGATACCGCCGCCGGTCTTCTCGAAGCCCGAGATGGGCTCTTCGCGGAGCTCGACCTCGGTGTCTTCGGTGATGAGACAGACGCCGTCAGGCTCCGTCTCCACCGCGATCAGCGGGATCGCCTGTCCGGGCGAACGCATGAACGGGTGGTTCGTCGAACTCATCACGGGAACGATGTCCCGCTCGACGACCGGGCGCTTGAGGATCTGGCGTTTCACCATGCCGGCGGCGTCCGAACCGAATTGGACCGAGGCCTCTTCGGGCGGGGCCAAGACGAGCTTCTCGGCCTTTTCGGCCTCGGCCTTCCGGATGGTCACCCGCTCGCCGATACCGACGTCGGCGTTCTGTCTGGTGAAGCCGTCGACACGAACGGTGTCGGTGTTCCAGTCCTGACGGTCGGCGCGCCAGACCTTCGCGGCGGTCGTCTCCGCGCCCTCGATCTCGATGATGTCGCCGGGCGAGAGTTTGAGATGCAACAGCGTGTCGGGGTCGAGCCTGGCGATGCCGCGCCCCGAGTCGTTCGGGTACGCCTTCGCCACTTCGAGTTGGACTTCGTTCATAGTTCCTCGCGGAGGTTGTCCGTACCTCCTCTTGGATCGGGAATAAGCCTGTTGCCGCTCGGGGTATCGCCGATCGATCGGTCGGTGGGGTCGGACCCGTCGAACGAGTCGGGTCCGCCACCGATCGAGACAGACTGTGCGATCATGTGTCACGGTACGGCGTCCTCATTTAAAACCCCGTCGTAAGCGTGTGTTTTCGCCGTCGATCTGGACTCTCTGCGTCCCGCTCCAGCGACCCCGCACGCGCGATCCGGCATCCGGTTTCTTATCTCCCCCGCACCAACGTGTCTCCGTGATCGTTTCGCCCGTGGAATCGTCGCGGTCATGCTCGTCTCGCTCGGGGTCACGCCCGCCTTGTTCAGTATCACGCCCGCCTTGTTCAGTGTCACGTCCGTCTCGTACGGTGTTACGCTCGGCTCGTTCAAGGCCGATCGTCGCGGGCGGCGACTGACGCAGATGGCACTCGACACGACGCTCGGCGCGCTCCTGCTCGCGGTGGGACCGTCTGTCCTGATCGTCGCGTACTTCTTAGAGGGGTTACTGGTGGGGAAGCTCCTCCATCCGTCGATCCTGTTCATCGCGTACGTGGTCGTTTGGGAACCGACGCTCTCGGTGATCGCCTTCGTCGCGCTCTGCTGTGTCGTCGCCGTTACCGCCGGACAGCTCCTCCTGTACAACGGGTTCGACGACGACCGGAGACACGGTCGGCTCTACCGGTCGGTCCCGCGGCTCGACGGGCTGCCGTCCGCGGTACGAGGGCGGATCGGCGACCGACGCATGAGCGTTATCAACCGACAGTTCGACCGGTTCGGCGGACACGCCATCTGGATGGGGAACGCGACGCCGGGATTCCGCGGGTTGATGACGGTTGTCGCCGGACTGAACGGGTATCCTCGGGCTCGGTTCGTCGCGCTGTCCGCCGTCGGAAACGCGATGTACTTCTGTCTGCTCGTCGCGGTGGCCACCGGCGCCTTGGAGGCGACGCGGTTCCTCCCGTGGGACCTGAGTCCTGAGTCGTTCGTCTGATCGCGAACTGCCGGCCTCTAGCTTCAGACCTCGAAACACCGGCCTCGAATCAACGGCCTCGTACTCACGGCTTCGAATCCGCGACGCGCTCGATCGGACGGCGCGTTCGATCAGGGGGTATTTGTTCCGCTGACGCCTCGATGGACCCATGCGAACGCTCGTTTTCGACGGTCGGACCGGCGCCGCCGGCGACATGATCTGCGCTGCGCTGATCGCAGCAGGGGCCGACCCCGACGCCCTCGCCCCGGTGACGGATCACTTACCGATCCGGTACGAGGTGGGGAAGACGACGAAAAACGGGATCCGGGCGACGACGGTCGATGTCATCCTCGACGAGCAAGCGGACGAAACCGACGGCGAAACCGGCCGTGACCGCGGCGACGACCACGACCACGACCACAGCCACGACCACGACCACAGCCACGACCATGCCGAAGGCGCCGGAGCGCATCGGACCTACCCCGAAGTCGTCGCGCTCGTCGAGTCGATGGACCTCCCCGAGGGGGTCGAAGCGACCGCGCTCGACGCCTTCGAACGCTTAGGCCGCGCGGAGGCGTCGATCCACGATACCGACCTCGAGGAGATTCATTTCCACGAGGTCGGCGCGGACGACGCGATCGCCGACGTCGTCGGCGCGGCGCTGCTCCTCGACGACCTGAATC
>CAZNOA010000320.1:0-2278 GCA_964574565.1 uncultured Halobellus sp.
CGTCGCCGCCGTCACGTCCCGGTGACGGCTCCGACGAACCGTCGGTGTCTCGAGGCCCCGTCTCGGGAGCTATCGCTCGAACAGGGTCGGCTCGGCGACGTCGGTCGCGTCCGCGGCCTCTCGCCACGAGTGCGACGGAGTCCACCCGAACAGGCGCTCCGCCTTCTCGATCGCGTAGGCGGTCCGGTCGTCGCCCGCCGCGACCGCACAGTCGTCCGGAACCTCGCCGTACGACTCCCGGAGGAGGTCGAGCAGGGGACGGCCGAGGGCGTTGTCGGCGGCGACGCAGTTGACGGCCTCGTGGGTTCCGGGGGCCACGGCCGAATCGGACTCACCGGTCTCCGCGAGCGCGGCCGCGGCGAGGTCGGCGACGTCGCGGGCGTCGACGTACGACCAGAAGTTGCCGGCTCCCGCGTCGAGGTCGTTCACGTACCCGTCAGAGCGACACGGGTACGCGCCGGGGTACTGGATCCACGAGGGGCGGACCGACACCGCCGGGACGCCCTCGCGGCGCGCGACCGCGCCCGCGGTCGCTTCCGCGGTCACCTTCGAGAGGCCGTACGGGTCCTCCGGTCGGAGCGGGTGGTCCTCCGTTATCGGGAGTTCGTCCGGGACGGGGGTCGGATCGGCGAAGAAGAAGCCGTACGCGCCGTCGCTTGACGCCTGCGCGATCCGAGCACCGGCGCGGCCCGCGGCGTCGAGGACGTTTTTCGCGGCGTGGACGTTCGTCTCGAACACCCGGCCGTCGGGGTGAGTGCCGGCGACCGGGATCGCGGCCCAGTGGACGACTGCGTCGGGGTCGACCGCGGCGACCGTGTCGAGCGCTTCTCCCCGATCGGCGAGGTCGGCTCCCCGAAAGGAGACGTTCGGCGCGGGGTCGGCGTCGAGTCCCGGGTGCTCGTAGTCGACGACGACGACCTCGTAGTCGCCCGCGAGTCGATCGACGATCCAACGCCCGGACGCTCCGCGGCCGCCGGTGACGAGGACGGTTTCCATGCGTCAGCGTCACCGAGGCGAGATAAAAGCGCTGTCGTCTCCCGATAGCAGGCTCCTCCACCGTCGCACGTCTCCGGCAGTCTTTAACCCACTGAACGATAATTTAGGGGTATGGAATGGAAGACGGACTGGGGACTGCGTGGACGGATGGCGTTCACGATGTTCCTCCTATTCGCCCTCTACGTCGTGTTCGTGGGAGTGCTGACGCTGTACTTCCAGAACTTCCTGTTCCCGATGATCATGCTGGGGGCGTTCTCGATCGCGCAGTACTTCTTCAGCGATAAGCTCGCCCTCCGAAGCATGGGCGCCAAGGAAGTGACGCCGGAGGAGTACCCGGACCTCCACCGTCGGATGGACCGGCTGAGCCAGCAGGCCGACCTCCCGAAGCCGACGGTCGCCGTCGCCGACACGCAGGTGCCGAACGCGTTCGCGACGGGCCGGAACAAGAAGAACGCGACCGTCGCGGTGACGACCGGACTGCTCCGGTCGCTCGACGAGGACGAGCTCGACGCCGTGCTCGCACACGAGCTCGCGCACGTGAAGAACCGAGACGTGATGGTGATGACCATCGCCTCGTTCCTCTCGACCATCGCCTTCTTCATCGTGCGGTGGGGGTGGCTGCTCGGCGGGAACAACCGGCAGGGCGCACCCGTTATCGTCGCCATCTTCGTGTCGCTGCTCGTGTGGGTCATCTCGTTCCTGCTGATCCGCGCGCTCTCGCGGTACCGCGAGTACTCCGCCGACCGCGGCGCCGCCCTCATCACGGGGAAACCCGGTGCGCTCGCGTCGGCGCTGATGACGATCGACGGCCGGATGGACCGGGTGCCGAAAGAGGACCTCCGCGAGGAGGCGGAGATGAACGCGTTCTTCATCATTCCGATCCGGTCTGGGTTCGTCGGGAGGATCGCCTCGACGCACCCGCCGACCGAAAAGCGGATCGAGCGGCTCCGCAGCCTCGAAAAAGAGATGGCGACGGCGTAGTTGTAGGCGACGGTATGCGTTCGTCTCTCGCGGACCGCGAAGTCACACGGTTTTAGGTAGCGACCTGCCGACACCGGAGACGTGAACGCGCTCACCGATCCGACGAGGCGGCGCTGGCTCGGGTGGGGATCGCTCGCGGTCGTCTTTCTGCTCGTCAACGTCCACCGCCTCTCGACGGCGGTGTTGTCAGAGGAGCTGATCGCGGCGTTCTCGATCACGGCGTCGCAGCTGGGAACGCTACACGCGTCGTTTTTCCTCGTGTACGCGCTCGTCCAGATCCCGACCGGCGTGGTCGCGGACC
>CAZNOA010000321.1:0-2266 GCA_964574565.1 uncultured Halobellus sp.
GCTCGGCGTCACCATCGATGTCGGCGGTCGCGTCGGCGAGCCCGTCGAGTTCGAGCCCGACCAGTCGACGGCTCGGGCGCCCCTGATTCTCGACGCGAGAGACGACCTCCTGTCCGACGTAACACCCCTTCTCGAAGTCGAGGGCGTTGCGAAGGCCGAGGACGTTCGGCACCGTTCCGGCCAGCTCGTACTCGAAGAGCGGCGTCCCGGCCTCGGCGGAGAGCGCGTCCCACGTCCGGTAGCCGAACGTGGCCGCGTTGAGCCCGCGGTTGATCAGCGTGTCGAACACCGCCTCGGCGTCGTCGGCCGCACAGACGACCTCGTACCCCTCCTCGCCGAGCGGCGCGTCGCTGGCGATCACGGTGACGCCGGCGTCGACCATCGAGCCGCGGACGAACGAGAGCGGCTTCTCCGGCGCACCGGGGCCGCCGAGGACCGAGGCGATCTTCTCGGTCGACTTGGGGCCGTGAACGCCGAAGACGCCGAACTCGTCGGAGACGTCGTCGACCGCGACGTCCTGGATGAACACCTTGCTCGACCAGTCCGCCTCGACCGCCTCGGTCCGTTCCGGCGGGAGGAAGACGAGCAACCGCTCGGCGGCGTTGTACACGTACATGTCCGTCTCGATGCGGCCTTGGGGGTCGAGCAGGAGCGCGTAGACCCCCTGTCCGTCCTCCGGAGGGACGCGGTTAGAGACGGCGTTGTCGACGAACTCGACGCGGTCCTCGCCGGTCACCGAGAGCACGCCGTACCCCATTTCGATGGTGCCGACGACGTTTCGGACCGCCTTCCCCACGCGCTCGGGCTTCCCGTAGTGATCGACCACCCGACGGCCGCCACGCTCGCGGTACGTCGCGCCGTGCGCGCCGTGGGTGTCGGAGACCAGACTCATACCCGTACGGAGTCGCGGGAGCGGCAAAAGGCCGCTGGCTTCGGTTCGACGGCGGTCCGCAGCGACGGTGCCGGGGTCGGGCTACAGTCCGAGTCGGTCGCGGATGGTGTCGATAAGCGTCTCCGACGGGTCGTCGGTCGGCGCATCGGGATCGGGAACGACGCGGTCGTGCGGATAGACGCGGACCCGATCGTTGCTCTCGACGGTGATGAGCGAGTCGGCTTTCAGCGCCGACAGCGCTTCCTCGATGGCATCGATGTCCGCGTCGACAGCCGCGCGGAGCTCTAACACCGTCATCCCCTCGTCGCCGCGGTCGACGAGCGCGTCGAGCAGCGCGACTTCGACGTCGGGCCGGTCGCGATATTCCGGCTTTGCGGCCATAACTGCCGATTGGATTCCACGGGATTTACCTCTACCGGCGGTCCGTGCGGTCGCAATCCAGGCAGCGTCGGCCGACCGGCTGACGCGCCGCCGAACGCTCACCGAACGAGGCGGGAACAGGAGCCGCAGAGGTTCTCCTCTTTCACGTCGACCTCGCGGACGGTCGGGGAGAAGGACATCACGCACTTGCTGTTGTCGCAGTGTTCGAGCCCGAGCGTGTGGCCGATCTCGTGGACGACTTCCTTGCGAACGCGGTCGGAGAACACGTCGACCGCGGGCTTCGTGGAGACGCCGCCGTCGGAGGAGGTGCGGAGGCGGTGCGTCGAGATGACGGAGCCGTTACCGTTGAGGTACGCGAGACCGAACACGTAGTTCCGGCGCCGGTAGTAGAGGTCCTCCGAGGTGATCCCGATGTTCTTCTCGCCGCCGCCGACGCGGCTGATGGTCTCGATGAGGTCCTCGGCGCGGTACTGGTCTCGCCCTTCGTCGTAGGCCGTCTCGGGGATCGGTTGGTCGTCGTGGACCGTCACGTCGCAGTCGTATACAGAACGGAGCGCAGCGGAGGCTTCCCGCTTCACGCGGGGCGTGACCTCCCCGACGGGAACGATGTCCACGAGCATAGAATCGCTTTTGTCCGCCGCAATCATAAAGCCCGCGCCGTGGTCTCACCCACATCACGTCCCCTCGTTTCCGAGCTCGCTCGCTACGATCGGCTGGTCGAAGTCGGGATCGGCGACCGTCCCGCGGTCGCGCGAGCCCTCGCCGATCGGGGGCGTGAGGTCGTCGCGGTCGACGTCGACCCGGGCGAGCACACACGGGCCGCGGAACGAGACGCGAGCGCCGCCGAGGACTCGACCGGCGGCTCCTTCGAGGTGATCGAGGGCGACGTCGTTTCGCTCGCCGAGTCCGAGCACGCCGGCGTGTTCCCCGGGAGTGTGCCGGAGCGCGGCGTGGACGCGGTGTACGCGCGTCGCCTGCCCGCGGAGCTCCAGC
>CAZNOA010000322.1:0-2247 GCA_964574565.1 uncultured Halobellus sp.
CGAGCATGCCGGCGACGAGGATCGCGCCGAGCACCTGCATCGCCGCGACGACGACGAGCGCCGTCAAGACGATCAACAGCGTGTCGTAGAACCAGACGTCGATGCGGGCGAGCCGCGCGGCCTCGCGGTCGAACGTGATAAAGACGAGCTGCTTGTGCGTCACCGCGACGGTGCCGGCGACGAGGAGGGTCAACCCGACCATGAGCTGGACGTTCTGGAACGGGACGAAGAGGATGTCGCCGAACAGGTAGCTCTCGACGGTCGCGCTGAAGACGACGCCGTACGAGATGACCGCGATCCCGACCGCGAACCCGCCGGTGAGCATGATCGCGATGGGGATGTCGGCGTAGCCGTCGGTGTTGACCGCGACGTACTGCATTCCGAGCGCGGCGACGGCGGCCGCGACGAGCGCGAACAGGAGCGGGTAATCCAGCGCCGGCACCGCGGCGCCGATGAACAGCCCGATCGCGACCCCGCCGAACGCCGTGTGCGCGAGCGCCTCGCCGATCAGCGCCATCTGTCTGTTGACGAGGTACGCGCCGACGATCGGAGCGGTGACCCCGATGAGGATCCCGGCGGTGAACCCCCGTTGGAGGAACCCGCTACACACCAGCCACGTGTCGACGGTCGAGCAGGTCACGCCCCAAACCGCCTCGTACAGCGGCGGGAAGACCCAGAGGATGAACGCCGTGATCGCCAGCCCGGCCGGGACGCCGACCCCCGCGACGATCCCGACCCGCCGGGCGGTGCTCCGCGGCGGGAACGCGCGTTCGAGCCGGTCGCGCGTCGCCATCTCAGTCGCCTCCGGCCAGCGCGTCGGCGTCCTCGGCGGGTGCGTCGCCGCCGACGTCCTCTGCGGGTCCGTCGCCCCCGAGCGCGTCCGCGCGCACAGCGCGAGCGGACCCGAAGGCGCGCTCTAACGCGTCGCTTTCGAGGAACGCTCGCGTCTCGTCGTGCCCGTACAGCTCCCCGTCGAGACACGCCATCGTCGTCGCGTGTTCGGCCAGCAGCCCCACGTCGTGTTCGATGAGGACGATCGTGATCCCCTCGTCGTTGAGCTCGTCGAGGAGGCGGTAGAAGCGCTCGACCGAGTCGGCGTCGACGCCGACGGTCGGCTCGTCGAGCGCGAGCAGGTCCGCCTCGCTCGCGAGCGCGCGAGCGATGTACGCCCGCTGTTTCTGACCCCCGGAGAGCGTGTTGATCTGCCTGTCGGCGAGGTCGGCGATGTCGACCCGATCGAGCGCCCGGTCGACCGCTCGCTGGTCGGCGTCGCTGAGCCGACGAAGCCCGGCGTGTGCGTACCGGCCCATCGTTACGACCTCGCGTACGGTGACCGGCATCGTCGCGTCGGCTTCGCTCGACTGCTGGGAGACGTAGCCGAGCCGGGTGCCGTCGGTGAACGCCCGTGCCGGCGTGCCGAACAGCCGAACCGATCCCGAGTCGGGGGTTTTGAGGCCGAGCAGGATCTTCAACAGCGTCGTCTTCCCGGACCCGTTGGGGCCGACCAACCCGAGGAACGCCCCCTCCTCGACGGTCAGAGAGACGTCGGTCACCACCGGCGTCTCGTCGTACGCGAATCGGACGTTCTCGGCGACGATTGCTGGCGTCATTTGGTGTCGTTGCTGTCGGTACGAACTCGTGTCGAAGCCATATGCCTTCGGTCTCCGTCCGGTGTAATCCAGTCTCTGTCCCGTTCAGCCCGGCGTCCGTTCCGTTCAGCCCGGCGTCCGTTCTGTTCGATCGTCGATCCGCCCACCATCCGCGTCAGTCCGCCCTGAGCGCCCTTTCGATAGACGGGAGGTTGATCTCGCGGAAGTGGTCGAGGTAGCTCCAGTCGGGCTGCATCACGAGATCGCCGCCGATCGGCGGCGTACCGTCGATCTGTGTCTCGATGGGCGACAGCGGCAGCACCGTCGTCTCCGTCTCGTCCGCCAGCGACTCCGCGAGCTGTCCCGGCTCGCCCACGTCGTAGAGGACGTGGCCGATGCCGAACTCCTCGATCAGCTCCTCGATCTCCTGGACGTCACCCGGCGACGCGGCGTCGTCGGGGGAGGTCCCGACCGGCGAGTAGATGTCGAGCCCGTACCGGCGGTTCCACCACTGGAAGGAGTCGTGCGTGCCGACGACGAGCTGGTTCAGCTCCGCGCGCTCGACGATGGCCTCGAACTCCGCGTGAAGCTCCCGGAGCTCCTCGTTGAACGCCACGGCGTTCTCGGCGTACGTCTCGGCGTTGTCGGGGTCGATCTC
>CAZNOA010000323.1:0-2241 GCA_964574565.1 uncultured Halobellus sp.
CCGGCGAACGTCTCGCCGACGTCGAACGCCTCGCCGTCGCGGTTGTAGTTCCGGTGATCGTTCTCGGGGAAGCTGTCGTCCGGCGAGAGCGCACCGGTAAGGAGCCCCGAAGCGAGCGGAACCCGACAGATCACGCCGACGCCGCGGGCGGCCGCCTCGTCGAGGAACAGCTCGCCGGGTCGCTGTCGGAAGGGGTTGAATATCAGTTGCACCGTCTCCACGCCGGGGTACTCGATCGCTTTGAGCCCCTCTTCGACGCGCTCGACGCTGACGCCGTACGCCTCGATCCGGCCCTCGGCAGCGAGCGCGTCGAGCGCCTCGAACACCTCGGGCCGGTAGTAGACGTCCGTGGGGGGACAGTGGAGCTGGAGGAGGTCCAGCGTCTCGACGCCGAGGTTCTCTCGGGAGCGATCGGCGAACCGCCGGAGGTTCGCTTCGGTGTAGCCGTCGGCGGTGTGCGGATCGAGACGCCGACCGGCCTTCGTCGCGACCGTCACGTCGCCCCGCTCGAGGTCGTCCGCGAGGACCCCGCCGAGAAGGCGCTCTGAGCGCCCGTCTCCGTACACGTCCGCGGTGTCGAAGAAGTCGATCCCCGCCTCGCGGGCGGCCTCGACCGCGGTGACCGCTTCGGGCTCGCTCACGTCGCCCCAGTCGCTGCCGATCTGCCACGAGCCGTACCCGACCTCGCTGACGGACCCCACGCCGCCGAGTGTGCGATGGTTCACGACGGAACCGATCGGCCGGGAGCCTCAAGGGCGTTCCGGAGCGGGGTCCCGGCGGGCTACTCCATCGCCGCCGCGAGGGCGTCCATCGTCTCGTCGACGCGGTCGAGACGAGCGGCGTGTCCCATGTGACCGATCCGCAGAACGTCGTCCGCGAGGTCGGCGAGGCCGGTCGCGACGAGTACGTCGTGATCCTCGCGGAGCGCGCGCTGGAGGTCGGCCGCGCGACCGGGGACGCGGAACGCCGTGACCGTCGGCGCGCTTCGGTCGACGTCCGGATACGGCTCCACTCCGAGTTCGGCCCCGCGCCCCCGACACCGCTCGGCGGCGGCCTCGTGGCGCGCGTACGCCGCGTCGAGCCCCTCACTCAGGAGCAGCGAGAGCGCCTCGTCGAGCGCGACGACGTTCGTGGTGAGGTGGGTGTACGGAAACCCCTCCGCGGTGTCGCGCCACGGGAGGAAGTTCGTGTACAGCGAGTGCGGGTCGCGGTCCGCCATCGCGGTCCATGCGCGATCGCTTATCGCGGCGGTGGAGAGCCCCGGCGGAGCGCTGAAACACTTCTGCGAGGCGCCGAGACAGACGTCGATCCGGTCGGTCGGCACCGGCGTGCCGCCCAGCGAGGAGACGGCGTCGACGACGGTGAGCACGTCGGCCTCGTTCAGCAGGTCGAGCGCGGGGGCGATCTCGTTGAGCGTCCCCGTCGGCGTCTCGCAGTGAACCATCGTCGCGACGTCGAAGTCGGCGTCGCCTTCGGAGAGCGCGCGTTCGAGGTCGGCGAGCGGGAGCGGTTCGTCGTAATCGGCGCCCACGAGCGTCGCCTCACCCCCGTAGGCCTCGACGAAATCCGCGAATCCGTCACCGTAGAGCCCGTTCGACAGACACAGAACTTCTGTTCCGGGTTCGACGAGCGACGCGATCGCCGCCTCTAACCCCAGGATTCCCTCGCCGCCGGGAACGACGACATCGCGAGGGGCGCCGGAGTCGTCGACCCCGTACACCGCGGCCAGCCGCTCGGTCAAGCGGTCGTAGATCCGCAGGAATTCGGGGTCGACGTCGGGGTTTATCAGCTCGCGGCTCATCGCCTCGCGAACGGGTTCGGGGACCGCGGTCGGTCCCGGAGTCATGAGCATGGCTGATAACGCGGGGCCGCGGAGATAAGCCCGCCGCCCGGGGTGACTCGTCTCCCTCCTGTCTCGGTACGCCCCCGCCCGGTGGCGCGACCTCGTTGCGACCCGGTGGTCTCGGCTTCGAATCGACGGGTCGCCGCTCCGGGCCGATACGTTCATGTGTTTCTGTCGCTTCCGTTCCGGCACGATGATGCTGCCGACCCACGTACTCGCCGGAATGCTCCTCGCCGCACCGCTGGTGTGGCTGGCGCCGAACCTGGCGAGCGTCGGGTTCGTCGCCGGCGCGCTCGGGGGGTTGTTCCCCGACCTCGACATGTACGTCGGTCACCGGCGGACGCTCCACTACCCCGTCTACTACTCGGTGCTCGCCGCCGTCGGCGTCCTCGCGGCGG
>CAZNOA010000324.1:0-2225 GCA_964574565.1 uncultured Halobellus sp.
CGTTCGCCAACTCCGTCGACCGGCTCCACGAGGGGTTCGACCGCATCGAGGCCGGGTTGGCGGAGTACTGACAGAAAGATAGCGGAAGCCCACCCCTTTAGGGCTGTCTCTTACACTCGATCGGCGCCCCGGTGTGCGCGAGGATCGACGAGACGTTCGTCACCGAGGGGTCGTCAGCCGACGCTCTGAGATGCGGGAGCGACGCTTTCGTCACGTTGAACGCGGAGTTGACGTTGACGTCCATGATCCGGTCGAAGTCGTCGGGATCGAGGTTCTCCGTGTACACGTGCTGATCGATCCCGGCGTTGTTGACGACGTGGTCGACGCCGCCGAACGCGTCGACGGTCGCCGCCACGAGTCGCTCGGCCGCGTCGGCGTCCGAAACGTCCGCGCCCACGACGACGGCCTCTCGGCCCCGGTCGCGTATCGCCTCCGCGACGGCCGCGGCGGCCTCGTCGCTGGCGTGGTAGTTGACGGCGACGTCGTAGCCGTCGGCGGCGAATCGAACGGCGATCGCTCGCCCGATACCCCTGGAGGATCCGGTCACGAGTGCGGCCGGCATGTCTCTCGGATCGCTCCCCGCCGACTTCGTGTTTCCGACCGCGACGGCGGAGGCGCCTCCGTTGCTACGCCACGCGTCCGACCGTCACGTCGAATGGGACGCGCTCGACGCGCTCGTACTCGCCTGCCTGCATCTCCGCGACGACCTCGCGGCCCATCTCGCGCCAGCGACGCCGGAGGTCGTCGTACGCGCCGACCGAGGTCGCCGCCACCAGCTCGTCTCGGTGGTCGGCCAACCCCGCACCGGAGGCCGTTCGCGCGGCCGCCGCGAGCGCCGCCTCCGCGTACGGCGACGCGGTCCGCTTCTCGTGGACGTACCGCCGGGTCCGGAGGTCGGTGAGTCCCACCGATTCGAACGCCTCACGCACCCGATCACCGAGCGCCACGTCCGTGTCGACGCCGCTCAGATACGCCGCGCGCGCCTCGCGCTCCAACCGCTCCTCGGCGGCGATCGTCGAGGAGACGGTGACGTCGGCGTTGTCCGGCTCGATCGCGGCGACGAGATCGGTCGAGACCCGCGCGAACTCCCTGACGGCCGCGACCGGCTCCGGCAGGTTACTCAAGAGGGCCTGACAGGCGACGAGATCGGTCGCGTCGGTCGACACCGGCAGTCGGGTGGCGTCGCCGGCGACGTACTGCAGTCCGGTCTCCGCGCGGGCGACGTCGAGGAGGTCGGTGTCGGCGTCGACGCCGATCACGGTCGTTTCGGCCGCCGTCTCCCCGTCGAGCACGCGCGTCAGCTCACCCGTGCCGCAGCCGACGTCGAGGACGGTCCGTCGGCTCGATAGCTCGAGATCCGCGAGGGCGTCCCGGCCGTCTTCCCACATTCCGCGGCGGGTGTGTTCGAGGTACTCGGCGGAGAAGCGTCGCACGTACGAGCGTTCCGCGCGTAACGGAATAAACGTCCTGTCTCAGCCGACGGCCGATACCGTCTCAGTCGGCGTCACCGTCCCCGCCGCCGAGGAGATCGGCCACCAGCGCGGCGGTGACGCCGGCGCAGTACCCGACGAACGCGCCGCTGACTCCGACGAGCGCGAACGACAGCGCCGTCCCGCCGAGCGTCGATTCGCCGCCGCCCACGCCGGGAACGCCGAACACGGTTCCGACGACGACGAGCGCTCCGAACACGACCGCGGGCACGACACCCACGGCGAGACACGCCGGGCCGCCGCACCGCGCGTACGCGCCGGCGGCGGCGATTGGCGCTGGCGCGTAAAACACCAGCAGCGGAATTGTCCGATCGGTCAGTGCCGACATCGTCGAGAGGTTCGCCAGGTCGGCGACGAGCGCGACCACCAACGAGAGGGTCACGACGGCGGCGAACCCCACGACCATCGCGACGGCCAGACCGCGTCGGCGGCCGAGCAGCAGGGCTCTCGTGGTACTCATATCTGTGGATCTCTGCGCCGAGTATATAAAGCCGCGTCGGACGGGATAAACCGCGCCCGGCGACGACGACGCCAGCGCAGTGCGACCGCGTTACTCGGCTCGGAGTTCGCGGACCCGCTCGATGTTCCACGCGAAGCTCTTTCCGTCCTCCGTGGGCGTCTCCAACGCCAGCGGGACGGCCCTGAGATCCGGGTGGTTGATGATCCGTTCCATCCCCTCCTCGCCGATGAGCCCCTCGCCGATGTGGGCGTGTTCGTCTTTGTGCGTGCCGCAGG
>CAZNOA010000325.1:0-2221 GCA_964574565.1 uncultured Halobellus sp.
GCGTCGGCCACAGCAACTCGATCGCGTACGGGTTCTCCACGACGGTGAAGACGGTCCACCCCGGCAGCGTCGTGCTCGACACCGCAGAAGAGCTCGACTCCGATTTCATCGTGGTCCCACGTGAACCCGTCACCGGCGACCCCGGACAGGTGCTCGGAAAAGCGGCCGAATACGTGCTCCTCTACGCGAGCCAGCCGGTGCTGTCGGTGTGATGGGCGCCACGCTTCCGCTTCTTCCCGAGGGGACCACGCTGCCGCCCGTCCCGTACCTCGCCGCCGTCCTCCTCGCGGCCGGCGCGGTCGCCGTCGGACTCCGGCGTCGCTCCCCGCGCGTCAGCGGTCCTCACGTCGTCGCGCTCACCCCGTGGATGGTGTTGGGATCGGCCCTCCACGTGCTGTACGTCGTGAACGCGATACCGACCGTTCTCGCTCCGTTCGCGGGATCGCCGACGGTGTACGTCACGGTCGGCGTCTTCGCCGGCGCGACGTGGCTCGTCGCCGACCGCACCGCCGACGCCGATGCGGTTCGTAGGGCCGAGGCGTCTCCCGCGAACCGTGAGTCGGAGCCGTCTCCCGCGAATCGAGTTCCGCTCGCGCTCGCGACCGTCGGCGGGCTCCTCCTCGTACCGGTCGTCGCCGTCGCGGTCGCCTGCGGCGTCTCGGGTGCGGGTGCGTTCTGGTCGGGGGTCGCGCTCGCCGTGACCGTCCCGATCGCCGCGGGCGTCTGGATCGGCCTGACGCGCCTGCTGCCGGAGACGGCGATCACCGGGAGCGTCGGCGCGCTCACCGTCTTCGGACACGCGCTCGACGGGGTGTCGACCGCGGTCGGCGTGACGCAACTGGGCTTCGGCGAGCGGACGCCGATCTCCCGGATCATCCTCGAACTCGGCGGGGTTCCGCCGGTCCCGGTGTTCGGATCGGGGTGGGTGTTCCTCCTCGTCAAGCTCGCGGTCGCGAGCGCCATCGTCTGGCTGTTCGCGGAGTACGTCAGAGAGACGCCGGCGGAAGGGTACCTGCTGTTGGGACTCGTCGCGGCGGTCGGCCTCGGTCCCGCGGCGCACAACCTGCTGTTGTTCTCAGTCGCGGGCTGAGCGCCGGAAGCAGTCGTATTCGGCGAAAAAGTCGGACGCGACGAAGATAGGGTCCGGGGCGGAGGTCGGGAAGCGAACGAGAGTCCGAGTCGGGCCTCAGTCCTCTTCGACGACTTCGGGGTCCTCGATGGCCGACTGCAGCGAGTCCAACCCGTTGACCCACTCTGAGACGAGCCCGTACTCGAGCTCTTCGGCGACCTCGATGTCGAGCGGTTCGCCGTCGATGATCCGCGTTCCGGCCTGCACGATGTACCCCAGCGCGGCGTCGAGGTCCTCCTCCGCCTCGGCGTCCGCGGCCGCGTGAACGAACTCGGTCACGTCGCCCTCGACGACGCCGCCGACGACGTACTCCTCTGCCGCGTAAAAGACGGGGACGAGCGACGTCTGAACGCCGTCGATCAGCATGATCTTGTCCTCGTCGTCGAAGTCGACCTCGGCGAGCACGATCCCCCGTATCTCGCGGAGCTCGTCGACCGCGCGCTCCTCGTCGATACGCCCCTCGTCGAAGGCGCCGAGCACTTTCACGACGGCGATCGCCGCGTCGTCCTGGAGGTTCAAGAGGAGCCGAGCGGAGTCTTCGTTCTCGGGGTCGAGCTCCTCCTCCTCCAGCCGGTCGAGCCAGTTCTGCCAGCGTTCGTCGGTATAGAACGTTTCAACGGCGTCGTCGTCGGTCATGTGCTGTACGTCGCCCGGACTACTCAAATGCCTTTCCTATCGATCGCCGCGCGAGACGGGTTCTCACCCCCGGAACGACGAGATTCGGGGGTTCGGCCGTCGGCCGCTCAGTCGTGCGATCGGAGCGGCGACTCCCGTGTCCTCGACGGCGGGCTCACTCCAGCGTCGCCACGGTGTCGATGCCGTACACCGCGGCCGGCGTCTCGACGTGGGCGCGGTGGACCGCCTCCTCGTGACCGGTTTCGAGGAGCCAGCGGACGCGACGGGGGACGGTCTTCGGACCGAGCACCATCCCCGGCTTCTCCGGGTCGTCGACGAAGTCGGTCTCCATCAGGAACGGCTCGCCTGACGCCGCGGCGCGCTCCAAGCGGTCCGTCTCGCTCATCACGCTCGGGGTCGGCCCGGCGAGCCGACCGGCCGCGTAGTGTTTCACCACGCGGGAGGCGTCGAGGCCGA
>CAZNOA010000326.1:0-2217 GCA_964574565.1 uncultured Halobellus sp.
ACCCCGGGAAGACGGCGATACAGCCGAGCACGTCGAACACCGCCGATTCGAGCGCCCCCTGGACGCCGGTCCCGTTGTACTCGGCGACGAACTCGCTGATCTGTTCGAGGCCGGCCGCCTGCTCATCGGAGACGTCGCCGACGACCTCGAAGGCCGCCTCGCCCGGCGTGTAGTCGACGACGCCCGCCTCGTTCGCGTTCTTCAGCGCCTTCTCTGCGTGGGCGCTCGCGGGGACGAAAGAGAGGTGTTCGTAGTCGGGGTCGGCCGTGATCGCGGTCCAGTTCGCCTGCGCCTCCGGCGTGTCCATCTTGTTGGCGGCCACGACCATCGGCTTGGTTCGCTTGCGGATCTCGCGGGCGAGGTCGGCCCGCTCCGCGTCGTCCCACGTCTCGGGGTCGAGCTCGAGCCCCTCCGCTAAGATCACCCGTTTCATACGGTCTTTGTCGATACCGAACGCGGACATCTGCTCGGCGAGCTCCTCCTCGATGGCGGCCTCCGCCCCGTGATACCGCGTCTGGAACTTCTCGATTCCCTTTTCGAGCACGTCGAGGTACCACTCGTCGAGCTCCGCTTCGAGGAAGTCGATGTCCTCGCGGGGGTCGTGACCCTTCGTGGCCTCGCCCTCGATGTCCGTCTTCCCGGAGAAGTCGACGACGTGGATCAGCACGTCGGTCTCGTTGAGGTCGGTGAGAAACTGGTTGCCGAGGCCGCGCCCCTCGTGGGCGCCGGGGACGAGCCCGGCGACGTCGACGAGTTTGACCGGGACGAAGCGAGTGCCGTCGCGGCAGACGCCCACGCTCGGCGTGCAGGTCTCGTCGAACTCCGGCGCGGCGCAGTCGACGCGGACGTACGCCTCGCCGACGGTCGGGTCGATCGTGGTGAACGGGTACGCGCCCTCCGGCACGTCGTTCATGGTCGCAGCGTTGAAAAAAGTCGATTTGCCCACCGAAGGCTTGCCGACGAGGCCGATCCGATAACTCATTACTGTCGATGAGCGGGCCGCCGTAAAAAGCGATACGAGACGCGCCGTGACGTGGTGAGTGGTAGCGTGGCTGTGGGATCCGAACCCGGGTCGCATTGCGCTGGCGACCGTCGGCGCTTCAGACGCGTCACCGCACGAAAGGCGCGTCCGCCGAGCAACGGTTCGGGCTCGCCGAACGGACGCGCCCGTCGTCTCACGTCTCTGAGCCGGAATCGAACGGTCGCTGTGGCGTCGCGACCGCGACCCGCTCTGAGTCCGTGTTCGAGGCCGGCGACCAGACCGATGACGGCGAGCGGAACGAACCAGAGGATCGCGTTGAAGCGCGGGTACGGTCCGCCCGGACTCGGATCGAGTGGACGGCCATTCCGTTCGCCGTGTGCCCGATCAGCCCGATCATCGGTGCGACGAGACGGGACCAGACGAGAACCGGTCTCCCGATCGGTGGTCTGGTGACCGGCGATACACTCCGAAAGCCGTCAAAGGACCGCTGTAGCTCTCGAAGGGCGCGTTTTCGGGAAACGACACCGGGCGGCCGAGCGGGACTCGATCAGGCGTCGCCGTCGGACTGGCCCGGCTCGCCCAGCGCCTCGATCGGCAACACGTTCTGAAGCGCGGCGAAGACGTCCTCGGGGCTCTGGAACTGCGCCTGCTCGATGTCGGCGATCAGCTCGCCGAGGTCGGCGTCGCCGTCGGCGAACAGCACGGTGGTCCCCGCACACGACGACGCGAGGTCCTCGCGGGCGACGGGGTAGCTGTGGTCTTCGAACTCCGATTCGACGCGCGCGAGATGAATTTCGTCGGTCATACGCTACGTATCGTCGCGTGACGGCATAAACGCGTGGCCCGAAACGGGGGCTGGACGGGGTCGTCCGGTGAAGCCGTCGGCGTCCGACGTCGTCGACGTCCGAGCCGCTCGATATTCGAGTTCGTCGGCGTCCGAGGTCGGCGGCTGAGACCGATAGGCTACGAGAAGTTCGGTCGCTCCGCGTAGGCGATCGGGTCCCGCTCGCCGGCGTTCCGAAACGCCTCCAGCCGGAGCGCGCAGGCGTCACAGGTGCCGCAGGCGGGCTCGTCGTCGCGGTAGCAGGACCACGTGATCTCGTATGGGACGTCGAGTTCGAGCCCGCGCTCGACGATGTCGGTCTTCGCGTCCGCGACGAACGGGACCTCGATGTCGATCTCGGTCTCGGGTTTCGTCCCCGCGTCGACCATCCGCTCGAACGCCTCGAAGAACG
>CAZNOA010000327.1:0-2200 GCA_964574565.1 uncultured Halobellus sp.
CGGCGAGGTCGCCGTCGACGGCGACCCGATCGACCTCGACGATTCGATGGTCGAGTACGTCGCCGAGCCGCCGGAGCACGTCTCCGGCGCCGACTTCGACGGCGGGACCGTCTACGTCGACACGTCGCTCACCCCCGAGATCGAGTCGGAGGGGTACGCCCGGGACGTGATCCGACGGATCCAAGAGATGCGAAAAGAGCTCGACTTAGACGTCGAAGCGCGGATCCGCGTCGGCGTCGCGGTCGACGACGACCGCGTCGCGGCGTTCGTCGAGGAACACGCGGACCTGATCGCCGGTGAGGTGCGCGCGGACGAGTGGCTCGACGACCCGACGGACGCCACAGGCGGCGAGAGCCCGACCGGCGACCGCGGGCGAGGGCTCGTCGAAGAGTGGGACGTCGAAGACGTCGTCGTGACGATCGGTATCGAGCCGGTCGCGTAGGAGTCCGGCCCGGTCGTCGACCACGGCGATTCGCGTTCACGGCAGCCGTCGGCCACGGCTCCGTGATCCGGGCTCGATACTCCGGCTCGCGCCCCCCTCGCTCTCCCGACGCCAAGCCGTCGCTCCCGCAGACTCGACGCGCGACGTTCCCCCGGCGAAACCTATAGGTGACTTCTTTACTCATGGTTACTCATGCATGTCCGGGCGGCTCAGCCCGACGACGCGGAGGCACTGCAGACGGCGGTCTCGCGGGCCCGCGAGACCACCGTCTTCGACGATATCGGTTCGCCGTTACTCGACGTCTCTGCCGCCGGCGTCCGCGAGGCGGCCGCGGAGGCGGAGTGTTCGTTTCTGATGGAAGACGAGGACGGACCGGTCGGTGTCGCCGTCGCACACCCGGACGCTCACGGAACCGAGGCGGAGCTGCTCGCGCTGTGGGTCCACCCGAGCCACGCCGGCGAGGGTGTGGCGGACGAACTGCTCTCCCGTGTCGCCACGTCGGTGACTGACCGCGGAATCGACACGGTACGGGCGGCGGTGCCGACCGATAGCCCCGGCGCACAGGAGTTCTTCCACGCACACGGGTTCTCTCCCCGCGGTACCCGTCGCGGCTACGCCGGCGACGAGTCGATCGTCGTGGCAGACGTGGCCGCGCTCGAATGACGCTTCCGGACCGCCGTCGGTATCGACGAGCGCTCCCGTCGCGCCTACTTCAGTCGCTCCTGTAAGAACGAGGGGTGTGCGGCGGTCACTCCGTCGACCGTCAAGAGCTTCTCGGAGATGACGTCGCCGAGCTCGTCGCCGTCGCGGGCGCGGACCTCGGCCATCAGCATGTGATCGCCCGAGGAGGTGTACAGCGACTGCACTTCGTCGAGTGCTTTCAGCGTTCGTGTCGCACTCACGTACTTGCCTGAGTCGACGTCCATGCCGACCATGGCGATCGACTGCGACGAGAGCTTCTTCGGGTCTATCTCGGCGGAGTAACCCACGATCACGCCCTTCTCTTCGAGGCGGTCGATGTACTTCCGCACCGTCGGCTTCGAGACGTCGGCCCGCTCGGCGATCTCTCCGCAGGACGCCTGCGCGTCTTCCTCTAACACCGATAGGATCCGTTCTTCCGTCGATACCGTACTCATACGTATACGTTGTCGCCACGGAAAAAATACCTTGCGAACCGAAAAACGAGACGAACCGTTCAAAAAACGGGCGTCGACGACCGCGTTAGGCGTGCTTGTCGAGGAACTGGTCGTGTGAGCGCTCCCACTCGTACTCGTCGTCCCAGTACCGCTCGGCCAGCGGTTCCTCGGGCATCTCGCCGATCGCGCGCTTCTCCTGCCCGTAGGAGGGGCGGTCCTCGTCGACGTAGTACCGGCCGGTGAGCACCTTCCCTTCGTGGAGCGCCTCTTCGGTCTCGCGCATCATCTCCGCGGCCTCGACCTTGTTCGTCGGGTCGAAGTCGTAGTCCTCGGAGTCCTGAACGTCGATGTACGGGACGTACTGGCGCGCGTCCTTGTTCCAGGTCGGACACTGCGTGAGGAAGTCGACGTGCGCGAAGCCGTCGTGTTCGATCGCCTCGATGATGATCTCTTTCGCCTGGTTCGGGTTCACAGCGGCAGTGCGGGCGACGTACGACGCGCCGGCGTTGAGCGCCAGCGACAGCGGCTTCAGCGGCTCTTTGGCGCTGCCGGCCGGCTGCGTCTTCGACTTGTGGCCCTTCGGGCTGGTCGGGGAGGTCTGCCCCTTCGTGAGCCCGAAGAT
>CAZNOA010000328.1:0-2200 GCA_964574565.1 uncultured Halobellus sp.
CGTCGACGACCCCGGAGCGACGGAGCTTCTTCAAGCCGGCGAGGCTCGCGGCGGAAGCGGGTTCGACGCCGACGCCCTCGCTGGCGAGATGCCGCTGTGCCGCGCTGATTTCGGGGTCGCTGACGGCGACGGCGGTCCCGCCCGTGTTGCGGATGCCGGGGAGCGCCTTCGGCGCGTTCACCGGGTTGCCGATGCGGATCGCGGTCGCGCGCGTCTCGACGTGCTCCCACCGGCGGATCTCGTCGTTCCCCTCCTCGATCGCCTCGACCATCGGAGCGGCGCCCTCCGCCTGCACGCCGGTGAGCTTCGGCACTTCGTCGGGATCGAGCGCGCCCGACTGGACGAGCTCGCGGAATCCCTTATACAGAGCAGAGGTGTTGCCCGCGTTGCCAACGGGGAGCACGATCCGGTCCGGGAAGACCCCGTAATCCGCGTAGAACTCCTCTAAGATCTCGAAGCCGATCGTCTTCTGGCCCTCCAAGCGGAACGGGTTCAGGGAGTTGAGCAGGTACGCCTCGCCGCGGGCCGCCAGCTCCTGAACGATGTCGAGGCAGGCGTCGAAGTTGCCGTCGACCTCCAAGATGCGCGCGCCGTGAAGGCTCGCCTGCGCGACCTTCCCCGCGGCGACTTTCCCCTGCGGGAGGAGGACGAGCGTCTGCATCCCGCCGCGTCCGCCGTACGCCGCGAGCGCGGCGCTGGTGTTTCCGGTGGAGGCGCACGCGAGCGCGCCGACGCCGAGCTCCTTGGCGACCCGGACGCCGACCGTCATCCCGCGGTCCTTGAACGAGCCGGTCGGGTTCATCCCCTCGTGTTTGATCCGGAGCGCGTCGACGCCGACGGCCTCCTCGATGCGGGGAACGCGGTGGAGCGGGGTGTCGCCCTCGGGGAGCGTCACGCCCAGGTCGAAGGGGAGCCCCTCGCGGTAGCGCCAGACGCCGCGGTCGGGGCCGTCAGTCGACGCGCCGGAGCCGAACTCGTCGAACGTCGGCGGGTCGTCGTATCGGACTTCGAGCAGGCCGTCGCAGTCGTCACAGGTGTACCGGACGGTCTCGAAGGGGGCGAACGTCTCGTCGCACTCGATGCAGGCGAGCCACGTCCCGTCGTCGGCGCAGTCGGGCGCCGACGGGATGGGAGTGTCCATGGCGAGATCCATTACGTTCCGGTCCGTTCCGCCGGGGCTTAAGACGGGCGGTCGGGACGGACGTTGCCGTGTGGAGCTTTGTAAACGAAGGTCACACCCCTAGTCGATGATGATCTCGGAGTCGCCGTCCGCCTCGTCTGCGGCCGATCCCAGGCGGTCCTGATAGCGTTGGATCCAGTCGGCGAAACAGTCTGGGCAGAGCCGCTGGGTGTCGATGTTGGCGCGATCGACGCTCAGCCGGACGGTCCGTGCGAGCGCGTCCGTCGTCGGGTCGCCGCAGGCGTCGCAGGGGTCGGTCGTCGGCGCGTTGCTCATACCGATCGCTCGGCGGGGGAGTTCTTAAAAGTACGTCGGGCGAGCCGATCCGGACCCCATGACGCGAGTGGGAACCGCGTCAGACCGTCCGAAACGCGCGGTCGCCGGCGTCGCCGAGCCCGGGAACGATGAAGCCGTCGTCGTCGAGGCGGTCGTCGATGGCGACCGTGAGCAGGTCCGCCGCCGGAACCGCCTCGCTCACGCGGACGAGACCCTCGGGCGCGGAGACCGCCGAGAGGACGAACAGATCCTCGAACTCCGTCGCCTCCGCGAGGATGTGTTCGAGGACGGCACACATCGTCGACCCCGTCGCGAGCATCGGATCCGCGACGATCACGGTGTCGTCGGGACCGATCTCGGGCAGCTTCACGTAGTCGATGGTGATCGGGAACTCGCCGTCCTCGTTCATCCCGGCCGCCTCGTCGCGGCCGGCGGAGATGACGCCCTGTTTCGCGCGGGGGAAGGCTTTGAGCAGCCCTTCGACGAACGGCGTCGCCGCGCGGAGGACGTTGACGATGACCACGTCGTCGAGCCCTTTCACGCGCTCGCCGGTCGTCTCCGCTAACGGCGTCTGGACCGGGACGTACTCCGTCTCCATCGCGCCGTCGATGATCTCGTAGCCGCAGATGCGGCCCAGTTTGACGAGCCCCTTACGAAACGCGACCTGCTCGGTCTCGACGTCGCGGAGCCGCGAGAGGGTGTCTTTCGCCAGCGCGTGCGTGATGAGGTACGCGTCGTCGCGGT
>CAZNOA010000329.1:0-2195 GCA_964574565.1 uncultured Halobellus sp.
TCGCCGAACCGCGTGATCGCCTCCAACTCCTCGGTCGGCGGGTCCTCGAACGCGTCGCGGGCGATGGACCGACGGTGGACCTCGTCGGCGCCGTCGACGAGCCGGAACTGCCGCACGTTCTCGTGGAACCGCGCGATCGGGAGGTCGTAGGCGATCCCGTTGCCGCCGCAGAACTGGAGCGCGTCGTCGATCGCCTCTTGGACCACGTTCGCGGCGAACGTCTTCGCCATCGCGACCTCGATGCGCGCCTCGCTGCCGTCCGCGATCCGTCCGGCGGCGTGTCGGACCATCGTGCGGGCGGCGTGCAGCTCGGTCCGGCGGTCGGCGATCCGGAACCGCGGCCCCTGCTTCTCCGAGAGCGACTCGCCGAACCCTTCCCGCTCCGAGAGGTACGCGGTCGCGATGTCGAGCGCCCGATCGGCCATCCCGGCGTACCGCATGCAGTGGGTGAGCCGGGCGGGACCGAGCCGCTGTTGGACGAGCGTGAACCCCTCGTTCTCCTCGCCGAGCGTGTTCTCGACGGGGACCCGAACGTCGTCGAATCGGATCTCGGCGTGGGTCGTTCCAACGAGCCCCTCGCCGAGGTGCGGGATGTTCCGGACGACCTCGACCCCGTCGGCGTCGGCGGGGACGAGGATCACCGAGCAGCCGGCGTACGGGTGCGCCTCCTGATCGGTCCGCGCGAACGTCAACAGGACCTCGGCGTCGACGCCGCCCGTCGTCCACCACTTGTGCCCGTTTATCACCCACTCGCCGTCGTCTCTCTCGGCGGTCGTCGCGAGCATCTTCGGATCGGAGCCGCCGCCTTGGATCGGCTCGGTCATGGCGAATCCGGAGTCGATCTCGCCGGCCGCCAGCGGGCGGAGCCAGCGCTCCTTCTGTGCGTCCGTCGCGGCGATTTCGAGGGTGTGCATGTTCCCCTCGTCAGGCGCCGCACACCGGAGCGCGGTCGGGCCGAGCAGGCTCCGACCCGCCTCCTCGAACACCGGCAGCATCTCGCGGAAGCCGAGGCCGAGCCCGCCGTACTCCTCGGCGACCTGCGGGGCGTATATCCCGCGGTCGCGCGCGGCGTCGCGAAGGGCCTCGATCTCCGCCGGCGGGATCGGCCCCCGGCCGAGCCACTCGCGCTCGACCGGGAGCACCGTCTCGTCGACGAACTCTCTGACCGCTTCGGCGATCTCCGGTCCGCGCCCGATGTCGTCGTAGTGCATACCGGACGTTGTTTAGCAATGTAAATAGTGGTTCCGGGTGATCGCTCCCAAAAGGCTATTATCTCCCAAACGAACGCCTACTCAACGTAACTGAATTTACAATGTTAGACAATTGTGCGGCTATCGGTGAGATCCGTTCGTTCACCGGGCGGGCGGAGGAGGCGGCGGCGTGACCGACCCCGACTACCTCGACCGTCTCGTCGATACCGACTCGCTCGGCGCCTATCTGACCGAGGCGTTCGGGGGCGCGACGGAGTTCGCGGTCGAGCGACACGCGGCGGGCCACTCAAACGAGACCCTGTTCGTCACGTGGGGGGATCGAGAGCTGGTGATCCGGCGACCGCCTCCCGGGGAGACCGCCGACACGGCCCACGACGTGCTCCGGGAACACCGCGTCGTCGACGCGCTCGGCGGGACCGCCGTCCCCGTCCCGAAAACGCTCCGCGCCTGCGACGATCCGAGCGTGATCGGGAGCGACTTCTACGTCATGGAGCGCGCCGACGGCGACGTGCTGCGGGACGCGGAGCCGGAGCGGTTCGCCTCGCCCGCCGCCCGCGAGCGTCTCGGGGCCGAGCTCGTCGACACGCTGGCGGCGATCCACGCGGTCGATTACGAGGCGGTCGGCCTCGGAGCGTTCGGCCGCCCCGCGGAGTACACGGCCCGACAGGTGGACCGCTGGACCGCCCAGCTCGAGTGGGCGTTCGAGACGACGGCGGCGGTACGAGAGGTCCCCGAACTCGTGGCCGTCGGCGAGTGGCTCGCGGACAACGTCCCCGACGAACACCCCGAAACGCTCGTTCACGGGGACTTCAAGCTCGACAACGTGATGTACGGCCCCGGGACGCCGCCGGAGGTGGTCGCGGTGTTCGACTGGGAGCTGTCGACGCTCGGCGACCCCCTCGCCGACCTCGGGTGGCTGCTGCTGTTCTGGTACGACGAGGGCGATCCGGAGCCGGCGATGCCGGACCTGATGTCGACGTTCAC
>CAZNOA010000330.1:0-2192 GCA_964574565.1 uncultured Halobellus sp.
CAGTACTGCGCGGCGAGCTCCGTCTGGACCTCGTCGAGGTCGAGCGCCTCGAACTGGAGCCACACCATCGTTCCGGTCGTGTCTTGGGTCAGCACCTGGTCGATCTCGATGCCGATCTCTTCGCCGGGCGTCAGCTCGCCCTCGACGAGATGGTCATCGAGGATCTTCTCGGTAATCGTTTGTCCCATATCATCCGCAGATGACCTTCCCGTGGATATAAAACCCGCGAGTTTTCCGAAAGATCGACCGTGTTAGATCGGACGATCCAGCAGATGTTGAGTCAAAAACGCCGTGTTGACACGCCCCGTGTCAGAGACGATCGTAACGAGAATATAAGGCCCACGAAGGTCGAAATCGGCGGATATGAGCGGTGGAGCGGGATCGCGCCGAGCCGGCTCGCCCGACGCGCCGGGGGACGATACCGTTTTGTCTCGGCCGGGGGTTCGAACGGACATGTTCGACTCAGGCGCGTCGGTGGCGGCGGCGTTGGAAGCGGGCGGCGCGACGCTCGAGGACGCACAGCGACAGCCGAACGGCGTCGATCTCACGCTCGGAGCGGTCTTCGAGCAGACGACCCCGGGCGCGGTCGGCCGTGACGGGAAACGCGTCGGCGAGCGCGAAGCGCTCACCCCAGAGGACGGGACGTATCGACTCGATCCGGGGACGTACGTGGTTCGGTACGGGGAGCCGGTCCGGATCCCCGAAGGGCGGATCGGCCTCGTCCTCCCGCGCTCCACGCTGCTCAGGAACTCGTGTACGCTCGACACGGCCGTCTGGGACGCGGGTTACGAGGGCGTTGGCGAGGGGCGTCTCGACGTCGGTCACGCGATCGAGATCGAGCCCGGAGCCCGGATCGCTCAGATGATCTTCGCGCGCGCCGATCACGAGGGGACCTACGAGGGAACGTATCAGGGCGAGAACCTCTGAGCCGGAGGGCCGAGCCGATCGCTCGGAGCCCGCGCTCGGAACCGAGGTAGCGGTGAGTATTACGCGCGAACGCGGCGAATCCGGTCACTCGGCCGCCCAGTCGCCGCCGACGCGGTCGAGACCCATCATGTCCTCGCCCGCGTGTTCGGTGAACACGACCTTGGCGTTGGGTTCCGGAACGCCGAGTTCGGCGACTGCGTGCTCCATCACCGCGACCGCGAAGGCGCGCTTGCGTTCGAACGGGCGCCCCTCGCGGATCTCCGCGTCGAGGAACAACAGCGGTCCGTCGGCGGCCCGCCCGATCGCCATCGCCGACGGCTCGAGTTCCGTGATCGTGACGGCGACGTGGCCGGCGGTCGTCTCCATCTCCTCGGTGTAGCGGTCGGTGACGAACGCGACGAACGCCTCGCGCTCGGCCGGCGAGAGCGACAGGGTCGTCGAGAACTGTAACAGCGGCATAACAGAAGGGTGAACGGAGACGGTTAAGGGCGTGTCGACGCGCGAGCGCTGTAGAAGCGCGTCGGTCTCGGGAGGAGACTGACCGCTCTTCGCGAGTAATGGAACGAACGGCACGCCCGTGCCGGAAAAAGTGGCACGAGCGCGTCGTTCAGTAGGTCCCCGCTGACGCTTCGGCCCTCCAAGCGAAGCGTCACGTGGGGCAAGCGGCGGAATCCACTTAACGGTGCCGGGGGCGGCAGATCTGTCGTATTAGAACTCGGCGGAATGTTCACAACTGAGGCGGAACCGGGCGGTCCGGTACCCGCCGACCGCGATGGCGGCTACTGCTTGGCCGGGTGGTCGTCGCGGAGGCCGGACTGCCCCGGACCGAGCAGCCGCTCGCGCAGCGTCCCGCTTCCGCGATCGACGGTCGTCTCGTCGTCCGGGTCAGCGACGAGCCCACGCTCGCGGAGCTCGGGGACGACGAGGTCGACGAAGTCCGTCAGCGAGTCGGGTCGGACGACCTCTTTAATGTTGAACCCGTGAACGCCGACCTCCTCGTGCCAGTACTGGAGCTCGTCGGCGACGTGTTCTGGCGTGCCGACGATCGTCGGCGAGGTGGTGCCGAGCCCGCAGAACTCCGCGACCTCGCGGACGGTCCAGTCGCGGTTCGGCTGGGACTTGGTGAACGCGTTCATCGTCCCCTGAATCGCGTCCGTCTCGATGTGTTCGACCCGCTGGTCGGGGTCGAGCTCGGACAAGTCCATGTCGAGGAACCCGGACAGCAGCGCGAGCGTCGCTTCGACGTCGACGTGACGCGTGTACTC
>CAZNOA010000331.1:0-2181 GCA_964574565.1 uncultured Halobellus sp.
ATCGCTCTCGGACCGTGTTCAGTTACCGAGAGGGGGTTTAGCCATGAGTGAACGATTACACACGCGGGGGAGTCGCTCCCGAACGGAGACGGAAGACGAATCGGAACGCACCGACGAGACGCTGAGCTGTCCGGAGTGCGACGGCAACGTCATCAACGACGAGGAGCACGGCGAGAGCGTCTGTGCCGACTGCGGACTCGTCGTCGAGGCCGACTCGGTCGACCGCGGCCCGGAGTGGCGCGCGTTCGACTCCCGCGAGAAGGACGAGAAGTCCCGCGTGGGCGCCCCGACGACGAACACGATGCACGACAAGGGGCTCTCGACGAACATCGACTGGCGCGACAAGGACGCCTACGGCCGCTCGCTCGGCGCCCGCCAGCGCCAGAAGATGCAGCGGCTCCGCAAGTGGAACGAGCGGTTCCGCACCCGCGACTCGAAGGAGCGCAACCTCAAGCAGGCGCTCGGCGAGATCGACCGCATGGCCAGCGCACAGGGGCTCCCGGACAACGTCCGCGAGACCGCCTCCGTCATCTACCGCCGCGCGCTCGATGAGGACCTGCTCCCGGGCCGCTCCATCGAGGGCGTCTCGACCTCCTGTGTGTACGCCGCCGCGCGGATGGCCGGCGTTCCGCGCAGCCTCGACGAGATCGCCGACGTCTCCCGCGTCGAGAAGGCGGAGATCGCCCGGACGTACCGCTACGTCGTCCGCGAACTCAAGCTCGAAGTGAAGCCGGCCGACCCCGAGCAGTACGTCCCGCGGTTCGCCTCCGACCTGGAGCTCTCCGAGGAGTCCGAGATGCGCGCGAAGAGCCTCCTGCGCAACGCCAAGGAGAAGGGCGTTCACTCCGGCAAGTCGCCGGTCGGCCTCGCGGCCGCCGCCGTCTACGCCGCGGCGCTGCTCACCAACGAGAAGACGACGCAGGCCGCGGTGAGCGAGGTCGCCGACATCTCCGAGGTCACGATCCGCAACCGCTACCACGAGCTGCTCGAGGCCGAAGACGGGCTCGTCGCCTGAGGCCGCCACCCCCTTTTAGGTCGGCACCGCTCGGACACGCACACAGCTAAGTCCCCGGCCGCGGAACGCCAGCGTATGTTCGAGGAGTTCGTCTTAACCGCGAGCACGGCCGACCTCGCCGAGGAGCCGCGCGCCCGCGAGGACGCCGACGCCGTGGAGTTCCGACTGGACCTCGCGGGCGACCCGCTCGCACAGCTCGACGGCTACGACGGCGATCTCCCGCTGCTCGTCACGAATCGGGCCTCGTGGGAGGGCGGCGAGGCCGAGGGGCTCGGGCGATACGACGCGCTGTCGACCGCGGTCGGTCACGACGCGGTCGAAGCCGTCGACGTCGAGCTCGCCGCGCTCCGCGGGAACGCGCCGGACGGAGAGCAGTCCCACGCGACCGCGCTCCGCGAGACCGCCCGCGAGGAGGGCGTCGACGTCGTCGTCTCCGTCCACGACTTCGAATCGACGCCGGAACCGACCACCCTCGTCGAGCTGCTGGCGGAGGCCGCGAGCGAGGGCGACGTGGGGAAGCTGGCGACGACCGCATCTGCGAGGGACGACGCGCTGGCGATGATCGAAGCGACCCACGAGGCGACCGCGGCCGGTCATCGGGTCGCGACGATGTGTATGGGCGAGGCGGGACGGCACACCCGCGCCGTGACGCCCGTCTACGGCTCGAAAATCGGCTACGCGCCCGTCGACCCCGCGAACGCGACCGCGCCCGGACAGTACCCGCTCGCGACGCTCAGAGCGCTCGTCGACGGGCTGCGTGAGGGCGGAACCGGCGAGTGACTATTTATAAGTAACCGGCCGCTGCTGCAGCGACCATATATAAATAAATGCGGTGCGGTGGCGCGTGCCTGCGAACGGCCGCCTTCGGCGGCCGTGAGTCAGCACGCGCGAGGGAGTCAGTCGCCGGAGCGAAGCGGAGGCGACTGACGAGGCTGGGGAGGCGTGAGGCGCGGGGCGGTGCTGTGCGGGGCGGGACTCAAAGGGGCTTTGGAGGTGTCCGCAGCGATACCAGCAGACACCCATTATAAGTCATCATCAAGGCCGCCGACCGCCTCGTTGTAAACCACGTACAGAGCCAAACCGCTTTAGGAACGCCCCCGTAAGAGGTGACAATGGCGACGTGCGACGAGTGTGGGGAGTACGAGAACCTCCCGTACCAGTGTAAA
>CAZNOA010000332.1:0-2181 GCA_964574565.1 uncultured Halobellus sp.
CGGTCGGGCGACTGACGGCGGAGTCGACGGCGACGCCCTCGACGCGGACCTCCGGGTGCCGTCGTGCGAGCGGTGTCCGGCGCTGGTCGAATCGCGGAGTCGGATCGTCGACGGCGTCGGGCCGACGGACGCCGACCTGCTGTTCGTCGGCGAGGGACCGGGCGCGAACGAGGACGAACAGGGCGAGCCCTTCGTGGGGCGCTCCGGCGACGTGCTCGACGAGGCGCTCCGAGACGCGGGACTCGCCCGGGCCGACGTACGGATCACGAACTGCGTGCGGTGCCGCCCGCCGGACAACCGGGACCCCACGAGCGAGGAGCTGGCGAACTGTCGCGGCCACCTCGAGTCCGAGATCGAGCGGCTCGATCCGGAGCTGATCGTGACGCTCGGGAAGGTGCCGAGCGAGCACCTCCTCGGCCGCTCCGTCGCGATCACGAGCGAGTCGGGGTCGGTCGTCGACGTCAGGGTCGGGGGCGCGTCACGCCGGCTGCTGCTGTCCGTTCACCCGGCGGCGACGCTGTACGACCGGAGCCAGCGAGAGGGGTTCTTCGAGACGATCGCACGGGCCGGCGATCTCGCGGGAATCAGCGACGGGAGGGACGGCGGCTCGGGACAGTCGCGACTGGGCGAGTTCTGAGACACCTCCGCACAAAAACGTATCACAACGAAACACACGTTTCTCGACTGATCTCCGTAGAAAACATAGAAAATGATTAGTCGTATCAGCAGAATTCACGGATGTATGTCCGACAACAGGTGGTCGGCGAATCGACGAACGTTTGTCAAAACAGCGGGCGCGGCGGGTGTGGTCGGGCTCGCGGGCTGTGCGGACGACGGCGACGCCGGAGAGACGTCCGACGGCGAGACGGCCGGCGACACCGACGGCCCGACCGAAGTCTCGTGGGTGATGAACCCCGCAGAAGAGGAGATCGACATCGAGGTGCAGTACGCGCCGCTTTTCGAATACATCGAGTCCGAGGTCGACGTGGAGATCGTCGGTCAGCCGACGGCGAGCTACTCCGCGACGGTACAGGAGCTTCGTCGCGCAGAGGAGGGCGACCGGGTCCTCGCAGACACCTCTCCGGGCGCAGTCGCACAGATCGGCGACGAGATCGACGTGACCGGGATGCGGGTCGCGTTCGGCGCCGAACAGTACTTCTCGCTCATCACGACGACGCCGGACAGCGGGATCGAAACGCTGGAAGACCTCGAGGGTGAGACGCTCGCGTCCGGCGCACCGACGTCCGTCTCGGGGACGCTGTTCCCGCTGCTGATGCTCAAAAACGCCGGACTCGACATCGGTGGCGCGCCGGGGACGAGCCCGGAGGACTTCGAACTCCGGACCTCGGACCACTCGACGGCTCGCGAACAGATGATCGCCGACGATTCGATCGCGGCGGCGGCGACGGGCGCGTTCTCCACGGGACCGCACGTCCCACAGGAGCAGTTCGACGAGATGTCCCAGGAGTACGTCGACATCTCCGCCGAGTACGATGGAGCCGGCTCTCGCGATCCGGAACTCAGGCTGCTCGGCGTCTCCGACCCGATTCCGCGGGCGCCGATCGTGAGCAACGGCGCGTGGGACGAGTCGCTCAAGACGGAGATCCGCGAGGCCATGATCGACGCGCCCGACGAGGCGTTCCAGTACGACTCCGACGCCGAGCTCGCGGAGGCGCTCAACGTCGACCCCGAACTGCTCGACCGGGACGAAGACGAGCTCTCCGACAGCGAACTCTCTGACGTCGAACTCGTGGCGGACCACGAACTCTGGTTCAGCGGCATCGTCGAGGCGACCCACGAGGATTACGACCCCGTCGTCGAACTCGGGCAGGCGCTCGGGCTCGACTGGGGCGACCTCTGAGCGGCACGGACGACCTCTTTCCCTTTATGAGCTACATCGAAGTAGACGGCATTACGAAACGATTCGGCGACGTCGTCGCGCTCGACGACGTGTCGTTCGAGGTCCCTGCCGGCGAGTTCGTCATCGTCCTCGGCGTCTCCGGGTCCGGGAAGTCGACGCTCCTGCGGACGATGAGCGGGCTGCTCTCGCCGACGGAGGGCGAGATCCGGATCAACGGCAAGCCGATGACCGCCCCCCGACCGGAGGTCGCGATGATCTTCCAACAGCACAACATCATCGGCGACATGTCCGCGTACTCGAACGCGCTCTCCGGCGGTATC
>CAZNOA010000333.1:0-2174 GCA_964574565.1 uncultured Halobellus sp.
TCGACGCGACCCGCGTGCTCAGCCTGCGTGTACCTCCGCTCCCCGACGACGTGTTCGTGGCCGGCACCGGTTACCATCTCGAAGACGCGACACGCCTCTGGATACTCTTGAAGCACTTCACGGACGTGTTCCGAATCGATCACACCGATGTGTTTCCCATCGTCGTGGTGGGTGTCCGAGATGACGTACTTGTCCGGGTCGTCGCTCGTCCGAAGGCTGTCGCGAGCATCGTCGACAACGCCCATTTCGAAGGGATCAACGTGATGATCCGATTTATATGTTACTCGTTGTCATGTTATCGAGCCAGCGTCGAGAGAGCCGCTCCGAGCCCTTCGTCCGACGACGGCCCCCGTCCGGACGCGGGCGGCGCAGATTCGGTTCCGACGCGGGCGGCGCAGATTCGGTTCCGACGCGGGCGGTCTTTCGGCGAGGACGAAGCCGATGCGCCGACCACGCGCCAGCGTCAAATCCCCACCCGCCTATGGGTGGCGTATGGCAGATGCTGGCGGTGCGACCGGAGGCGATCCCCCCGTTGACGCGGCGTGGTCCGTCACTGAGCTGAACGACGAGATCGAGTCCGTGCTCGCCGACGCCGGCGATCGGTTTCCGACGTACGTCGTCGGAGAGGTGTCCGACGTCAACGCGTACGATTTCGGGACGTTCTTCGATCTCCGTGACCTCGACGGCGAGGCGACGATCTCGTGTCTGGTCTGGTCGTATCAGCGCGACGCGTCCGCACACGACCTCGCCGAGGGCGTCGAGACGGTGCTTCGCGCGTCCGTCGGCTTCTACGTCGACGACGGTCGAACCCAGTTGACCGTACAGGACTTCTGGCCGGTGGGCGAGTCCGACCGCTCACAGGACCTCGCGGAACTCCGGGCGACGCTCGAAGCCGAGGGGTTGTTCAGTGACGACCGAAAGCGACCGCTCCCGCCGTATCCGACCGCGGTCGGCGTCGTGACGTCGCTGTCCGGCTCGGCACGCGAGGACTTTCGCGAGGCGGTCCACGGCCGGGACCCGCGGATCGAGATCGCCGTCGCCGGAGCGACCGTCCAAGGAGACGAGGCAGTGCAATCGATCGTCAGCGGGATCCAACGGCTCGGCCGCGATCCGAGCGTCGACTGTGTCGTCGTCACGCGCGGCGGCGGCGCCGACGTCGACCTGTGGGCGTTCAACGAGGAGCCCCTCGTCCGGGCCATCGCGGACTGTCCGACGCCGACCGTCGTCGCCGTCGGCCACGAAGACGACGAGACGCTCGCGGAGTTCGTCGCGGACCGACGGGCGATGACCCCGACGGACGCTGGCGTCGTCGTGGCCCCCCGGATCGACAGGGTTCGCCGGCGGGTTCGCGCGTGTGAACGGCGGATCGAAACCGCGTACGGCGACTTGGTCACGACGCGGCTCACCGAGGTCGATCGCCGAATCGAGACCGCCGTGACGGCGCTCGAACAGGCGACGGTGACGCGGAGCGCGGTCCGTCGGCGGACGAGCGACCTCGGGCGGCGGATCGCCGCCGCGTACGACGGACTGGTCGACGCCAGGCTCGACCGGTTGGAGCGTCGGATCGACGACGCCGTGATGGCCGTCGAACGCGACGCCGAGCGCGAGGCGATCACCGCGCGAGCGGCTCGCGGCCGCGTCCGAGGGCTCGAACGCCGGATCGATCGTGCGTACCGATCACGGTTCACACGGGAAATCGAGGCGCTGGACCGCCGGATCGACGAGGCGTACCGAGCGGTGGAGACAGACGCGACGATCGCGGCGGAGACGACCGCGGCGCGCCGGCTGCGCGTCGCGGTCGTCGTCCTGCTCGTCGTCGTGGCCGTGCTCGCGCTCCTGTTGCTCTTCGGGGTCCTGTGAATTCAAGGGGTGTGAGGCAGTTCAGACACGTATGAGCACGGAAGACGTCGACGTCGGAGACCGAATTGCGCGGTTAGAGGAGATCGCTGAGACGCTCGAAGCCGGTGCCGTCGATCTGGAGCGGGCGCGAGAGCTCCGCGAAGAGGCCAACGACCACCTCGAGACGCTCCGTCGGGCACTGGACGTGGGTGACGGAGAGATCATCGAGGTTGACGGAGTCGAATCGGTCGACGGCGAGTGAGTCCGTCGACGACGGGTGAATCTCGATAGCGTTCTCCGGTGACGAAGGCGACGAGCTCCGCCCGTGCCGCGGG
>CAZNOA010000334.1:0-2170 GCA_964574565.1 uncultured Halobellus sp.
TCTTGATCTGCAGCTCCTCGGCGTTCGCGAGGTAGTCCGCGGTGACCCCGAACCGTCCGGAGGCGACCTGCTTGACGTTACACTCCTTTTCGGTGTCGAATCGCTCGGGCGGCTCGCCGCCTTCGCCGGTGTTCGATTTCGCCCCGATCCGGTTCATCGCGATCGCGTTGTTCTCGTGGGCCTCCGGCGAGAGGCTCCCGAGGCTCATCGCGGCCGTCGAGAAGCGCTCCACGATCGACTCGACCGGCTCGACCGCCTCGATCGGAACGGGATCGCGGTCGGAGTCGAACTCCAACAGCCCGCGGAGCGATTGGAGCTCCTTGCTCTGGTCGTTCACGAGTTCCGCGAACTCCCGATACTGCTCGTAGTCGCCGCCGCGGACCGCCTGCTGAAGCGTGCCGACGGTCTGGGGATTCCAGCCGTGTTTCACGCCGGACGACCGGTGTTCGTACTCGCCGATCGTCTCGAGCTGCGGGTCGGCGCCGAACGCCATCGCGTGGCGGGTCCGGAGGTCGTCTTCGATCTCCTCGATGCCGATTCCCTCCGTGCGGATCTCGGTGCCCTCGAAGTACTCCGCGACGAACGCCGAGTCGAGCCCGACGGCCTCGAAGATCTGTGCGCCCTGATACGACTCCATCGTCGAGATCCCCATCTTCGCCATCGTCTTCAGGAGGCCGTCCTCCAGCGCGTGGCGGTACGCCGCGAGCGCCTCGCTCTCCTCGGCGCCGTCGGGACCGGCGACGATGTCGGCGATCGAGGCGTACGCGAGGTACGGGTCGACCGCGTCCGCACCGTAGCCGACGAGCGTCGCGAGGTGATGGACCTCGTGGGGCTCGCCGGACTCGACGACGAGCCCCGCGCGGTTGCGCAGCCCGTTGCGGACGAGGTGGTGGTGGACGGCCCCCGTCGCGAGCAGGCTCGGTACCGCGAGCCGCTCCTGTCCGATCGCCCGGTCCGACAGGACGATCACGTCGGCTCCGTCCTCGATCGCCGCCGCCGCGTCCCTGCGGATTCGGCTGACGGCGTCGACGAGCGACCCGTCGTGGTGATACGTCGTGTCGACGGTTTCGGCGGAGAATGGGTCTGCGTCGTCGAACCCCTTCAACGTCTCCGTCTCCGCGTCCGTGAGCACCGGCGAGTCAGAGACTATCTGCTCGGCGTGTTCGGGCGTCTCGTCCAGCAGGTTCCGCTGGTTCCCGATCCGGGTCTCCAGCGAGGTGACGAGCTCCTCGCGGATGTAGTCGATCGGCGGGTTCGACACCTGTGCGAACAGCTGTTTGAAGTAGGTGAACAGCGGGCGGTCGACGTCGGCGAGCACCGAGAGTGGGGTGTCGTCGCCCATCGATCCGACGGGGTCTTTCCCGTCTCTCGCCATCGGTTCGACGAGGTGGTCGAGCGAGTCGGTGGTGTAGCCGAACGCGGCCTGGTGGGCGCGGACGGTCGGCTCCGGCGCGTCGTCGGCGTCCGCCTCCGGTCCGTCCGGGTCGATTTCGGCGTCGACGTCGACCGGGTCGATCCCGGCGGCGGTGCCGTCCGCGTCGGCGATTTCGTCGAGGTCGATCTGTCTGTCGTCGACCCACTCGCCGTACCGCTCGTCGGTGAGCTCGTCGAACACCTCGTCGTCGGGGACGATACGCCCCTGTTCGGGGTCGGCGACGAAGATCTCGCCGGGCTGAAGCCGCCCGCGCCGGGTCACCTCGGCGGGGTCGGTCGGCAGCGCGCCGACCTCGCTGCCGACCACGAGCCGGTTGTCGGCGGTGACCTCGTATCGACACGGACGGAGCCCGTTGCGATCGAGGACGCCGGCGACGCGGTCGCCGTCGAAGCCGATGACGAGCGCGGGGCCGTCCCACGGCTCGACGAGCGAGGCGTGGTAGTCGTAGAAGTCCGCGCGAGCCTGATCCATCAGGTCGTCGTCGCGGAACGCTTCGGGGATGAGCATCCGGAGGGTGTGCGGGAGCTCTCGGCCGGTCTGTAAGAGGAGCTCGACGGCGTTGTCGACGCTCGCGGTGTCCGACTGGTTCGGGTCGTCTATCACCGGCTTGATCGTCTCGAGCTCCGCGCCGAACGCCGGGTGGTCGAGGTCGGTCTCGCGGGCGCGCATCCAGTTGACGGTCCCGCGGATCGTGTTGAACTCGCCGTTGTGGACGATGTTGCGGTACGGGTGCGC
>CAZNOA010000335.1:0-2168 GCA_964574565.1 uncultured Halobellus sp.
GGCTCGTCGCCGCCGCGGTGCCGGACGCCCCGTGTTACGTCGCCGGGTTCGAGGGCTGTCACGACGTCGCTGCCGCGCGGGACGCGGCCGACGCGGCGGATCGAGACGTCGATCTGCGCGTCGTCGAAATCACCCACGAGGACCTCGTCCGCGCGGTCCGCGCGGTCGCCGACGCGACGGGCCGGCGGAACCCGATGGACGTCGCGATCGGGGTTCCGCTGTACCTCACTGCGGAGGCGGCCGCGGCCGACGGCGCGACGCGGCTCGCGGTCGGCCAGGGCGCGGACGAGCTGTTCGGCGGCTACAGCAAGGTCGCTTCTCCGGTCGGAGACGACCGCGTCGCCGCCGAAACGGTGCGCGGCGCGCGAACGGAGACGGTCCGAACCCTCCCCGGACAGCTCGAACGCGACGTGCTCGCGCTCCGCGCGGCCGGGGTCGAGCCGGTCGCGCCGCTCCTCGACGACGGCGTCGTTCGGGCCGCGCTCGCGCTTCCGGGCGAACTGCTGGCGGCCGACGGAGAACGCAAGATCGCGCTTCGGCGGGCCGCGACCGGCAGCGTCCCGGAATCGGTCCGAACGGCGGACAAGAAGGCCGTTCAGTACGGGACGTACGTCTCTCGAGAGCTCGATCGGCTGGCGCGACAGGCCGGCTTCAAGCGACGCATGGACGATCACGTCGGGCAGTATCTCGACGCGTTGCTGTCCGAGGAGTGAGGATCCGGCGCCGCGTCGCCGGGGAAAAACGGCCCGTGAGGGCCGAAGCTGACCAAGCCGCCGTATGGAGTACCAGTCCTACGGCCGACGCCCGATCGATCGGGCGTCTGCTACAGAATAGTGGGTACTGGTATAAAATACGGGGAGTAGTGACAAATATGGCTGCGTCGATCGCTGGCTAACTGACGATCGACTACTGAAAGGGCGAAATTGGTTTGAAAACTCCGATCGACGACGGGAACGAGCCGGGAAATTCCACATATATTCGCTCGAAGAAAACACCGCACAGGCCGGAAGCGGGCCGGTTCTACCCGCGGTGAACGGGTGGCCCTCCGGTCGCGCTTCCGCCCCGTGCCGAGGGCGCGGCTACCTGACGAGGTACGGCTCGTTGCCCGCGACGAAGCGACCGAGGTCGCTCTCGCGGCGGAAGTCGGTCGAGCGGAGTTCGCGGAGCGATGCGACGAGCCGGGCCGAATCGTCTTCGCTCCACTCCGCCGGATCCTTTATGGGGACGACGAGCCAGCCGGAACCGAGCAGCTCTCGGGCGTGGAGCGCGTCCATGTCGACCTCGGTCTTCCAGGCCCGCGCGGTGTACTGCCGAAGCACGTGATCCGTCGCTCGCGCGCCGACCGGCAGGAGCACGTGGGCGGCGATCGCCCGGAGCTCCGCGTCGAAGAATCGCTCCATGTCGTCGTACTCGCGGTCGCCCGGCGTTCCGTCGACCGCGCACATGTGGAGGTACGAGAAGTACGTGCCGTCCGTCCGAACCGGGTCGATCGGGTCGGCGTCGCCGTCGTCGAGGTCGGCCGTCGGAGGCTCTCGCACCGTCCCGTCCGCCGCGGCGCAGTCGTGGAGTCCCGCGATCAGCCCCGCTTCCGTCAGCGCGGAGAAGAACGCGGACGACCACGGCTCACCGGTGAACGGGACGCCCGCGTCGAGGCCGCCGTGGACGCCGGGATGATCGCCGATGACGTGAAAGTCAGCGTTGGCGTCGCCGTAGCCGGGGACGAACGACGGGCAGTCGGGACGCATCCCGAACGGGTTCCGCGTCTGATCCGTGACGTTCTGCACGGGCCGTCGTAGGCGGTTGACGGGTAATAGCCCGTTCGGTCCGCGGCGGGGAGCCGACCGGGTGACGTCGGGGACGAGAGCGACGCGCCGCGTCGGGGGTGGGGTCGGAGGAGGCCTACGTGAGGCGCACGAGCCGGGATGGATTCGCATAACTTATCGATACGAGCCGGATGAGACGCCTCGCTGGTATCTCTCTATTCGGCGACCGGCGGGGATGTTTCAGGAACGGTAACTTACGAACCGGGATCGCAAGACTGCGGCGGGTTGATCTCAACAGAGCGAGCAGAAGATATTTATATACCCCGCCGTTCGGGAGAGTCGAAGACCCATGTTCGACCGCATCCGTTCGGCGGCCCTGTTCGGGCTGCACCAAGCGACCGTCGC
>CAZNOA010000336.1:0-2160 GCA_964574565.1 uncultured Halobellus sp.
TTCTCCGTGATTATCAGTTCGGGGCCGCGACTCATTGCGCCGAGGTAGGCCGCTCTCCCGTCTAAAGCTTTCGTGATACGGCTTCAAATCGCCCGCATGCGCGGCTGTGCGCACGAGGCGCGGGTGAGATCGGTTACCTCGCGCGATCGCTCGCCGCTTCGCCCTCGGGGCGCTTCGAAGCGAGATGCAAGCACACTCCCGCCGAGAACGCCAGTGCCAGTCCGAGCCCGTACAGTTCGAACCGGATCGAGCGCTCGAACAACAGGGGCGAGACGACGGCGACGCCGAGCGCTTCGAGGAGGAACACCCCCTCGGCGACTGCGAACAGCCGAATCAACCCGGCCGACAGCACGGCGATGCCGGCCACGGTCGCGCCGAGTAGGGCGAGGGTGAACGTTCCTCGATGGATCCCAGCCAAGACGCCGACTGAGACGGCTGCGAGAACCAGAAGTGTGATCAGCTCCGGGCGGTATCGCGCTATCGTCTCGGAACGCATGGTAGCTTGCCACGCGGACGTTCAGCGGCGAGCGTACTAAATCCTCCGGCGCGGCCACACCTGGCTCGTGTGTGGGCGCCCGACCGCGCCCCGTCTTCGACACCGTTCTCGACCGCTCGCGTCTCGGTTACTCGTCGTCTTCCTCGGTCGGCACGCCGCCGAGGTTCCCCTCGTCGTCGAACAGCTTGGCACGGAGGAAGCGGGCGCGGTAGCGGTTCGCCCCCTCCTTCGTGTCGGCCTCGCGGATGTCGTCGATCCGGCCGTCGGCGACCGCGTCGATGATGGCTTCGATCTGCTCTTTCTCGCTCGGGGTCAGCTCGAACTCGTACGTCCGGGGGACCTCGCTTTCGAGCCGCGTCCACTTGCGCGCGGCCGAAACCACGACCGAGCAGGGCTCGCGGCAGGGGAAGACGCCGTCGCCGCCGTCGACGTCGAGGTCGGTCTCCTCGTCGTACTCCCACTCGCGGCGTTTCAGACACTGCGAGTCGTCACAGCAGGCCTCCGCGACCCAGTTGACGTGTTCGTACCCCTCGCCGCGGTCCCACGTCTTCACCACGCCGTAGATGCCGGACTGGCGCTCCATCGTCTCGCGCCAGTGTGTCACGTCGAGCTCGCCCTCGCGCTCGCGGTGCCAGTTCGCGACCGTCGCGGGGTACACCGTCTCGACCAGCTCGTAGACGGCCCGCGGACCCAGGTCCGGGAAGACCCAGCCGCCCGCGAGCGACGGCGCCGTCTTGAGGGGGCGGTAGCGCCCCTTCTCGTCGAGCGTCACCAAGTCCCGGGCGTCGAGCGGGTCCTCGTACGCGTCCAACTCGTCGACCGGCGCGTCCGCGTCGTCGGCGTGGCGGGCGTCGTACCGCCGCTCGCCGCGGTCCGTGACCGTCGCCGTGATCGTCAGCTGCCCCCAGTCGCGTTCGATCCCCTCGGCGAGCGCGGCGTACCGGCTCGCGACGGTCGCACCGTCCGCGTCCTCGACCCAGCGCAGGAACGCGCGGCGCGGTCCGAACTCGCCGACGACCCGCTCGAAGACGTACCAGTCCGTCACCTCGGCGGCGCGTTCGGCGAGCGCCGCGTGGAGGTCGCGCTCGCTCAACCCGGTTCGGGGGTCGGCACCGGCTGGGTCGACGACGTAGCCGTCGGGTTCGTCGCTCTCGGCGGCGACCGCGAACCCCTCGAACCGGAGCCGCTCGCCGGGGTCGAGCGCGTCGAGCGTCGTGAGGACGGCCTCGAAGGCGTCGCTCGGCAGGTCGATGTCTGGGACCTCGGGGTCGCGGTCGTCGTGACCGTCGGCGGAGTCGGGCTCGGTGTCACCGGCGGCGGGTGTGTCCCCCACGGTCAGTCCCCCGTGGCGACGCGGGTCGTTTCACGCACGTCCTCGAGGGCGGCGCCGAGGTCCGCGCCGGCGTCGGCGGCGCGCTCCATGATGACGTCGGCCATCAGCGGCTCGGTGCCGACCGCGCCCGCGTACCAGATCCGGGTGCCGTCGACCGCGGTCGGCACGTCGTACCCCTGCGTGTGGTCCTCACAGAGCCCCACGTCCTCGGGGATGTCCTCTTGGGTGTGGTAGCCGTCGGCGATGAAAAGCGGGACCAAGACGACGTCGTCGCTCTCGAAGAAGTCGGGGAGGTCGTCGACCTCGGGGTCTTCGTCCATGTACAGCGCCT
>CAZNOA010000337.1:0-2157 GCA_964574565.1 uncultured Halobellus sp.
CGATGATGTCCGCGAGCGCGACCGACTGCGTGCGACCGCTCGGCGACATCCGGAGGAGTCCGGGGAAGTCCGTCAGGCCGAGGCCGGTGGAGTTCTGGCTCAGCTGGACGACGTCGGTCCCCTGGATCACGCTCTCGTAGATGGACAGCGAGACGCCGGAGCCGACGGCTCCGATGAGGAAGGGGACGTCGTCCTGGTTGACGAGCTTCTGTGCCGCGGCCACGCCGCCCTGACTCTCGCTTTCGGAGTCCTCGACGATGATGTCGAGCTCGCGGCCCTTGACGCCGACATCGTTGACGTCGGCGAGCGCGAGTTCGACGGCGCGCTGGTTCCGCTCGCCGAAGTCCGCCAGCGAGCCGGTCAGCGAGTCGACCATTCCGATCTCGAAGGCGTCGTCGCCGCCGTTTCCGTCGTCATCGTCGTCGCTGTCGGCGCCGTCCTCGTCGTCGTCCGTCTCGCTCACACAGCCCGCGAGCGCGAGGAGCCCCACGCCACCCGTCGCTTTCAGCAGTGTCCGCCGGTCGGCCGAGTCCGTGATATTTTGTGTCATACGTAGCCTGTGATTTGGGTCGAGATAGCAGCACCTCAATCCCTACCCGTCCATGGTCGGCAAACCCGTATTTGTTCGCCAAATGCGGCAAATGTTGCTCTGTGCTTTTGTTCTCTATAATACCTACTAAATAATTGGTCGGGTGGGCTTATATACCGATGCGGATCCCCAGTGGTCGTATGATACCGCCGATCGCGAGCAACTTCGTCGCCGGAGAGACGCCGGAGGCGGCGCTCGCACACGTCGAGAATCTCAACGACCGCGGCGTGGCCGGCATTCTGAATCTCCTCGGCGAGCACTACACGGAGCGTCCGCCCGCCGACGCGGACGCGGACGCGTACGTCGACCTCGTGGAGGCGATCGCCGACCGCGGAGTCGACGCCTGCGTCTCCGTCAAATCGAGTCAGATCGGCCTCGACATCGGCGACGATGTCTTTCAGGAGAACCTCGCGCGGATCGTCGAGGCGGCCAACGCGAGCGGCGAGACGTTCGTCTGGATCGACATGGAGGACCACGAGACCACAGACGTCACCCTCGACGCCTTCGAGCGGCACGCGCTCGCGACCGACGGCAACGTCGGCGTCTGCGTGCAGGCGAACCTCAAGCGCACCCGCGAGGACCTCGAACGCCTCGCCGACTTGCCCGGGAAGGTCCGGTTGGTGAAGGGCGCATACGACGAGCCGGCCGCGATCGCGTACAAAAAGAAGAGCCGCGTCGACGAGTCGTACCGCGACTGTCTGGCGTACATGTTCGAGGCGTTCGACGACGGGATCGCCGTCGGAAGCCACGACCCCGCGATGATTGACCACGCGGCCGAACTGCACGCCGAACACGGGACGCCGTACGAGGTCCAGTTGCTGACCGGCGTCCGGGAGTCCGCGCAGTTCGACCTCGCTGCCGACGGCGTCGAGGTGTATCAGTACATCCCCTACGGCTCCAAGTGGTTCTCGTACTTCTACCGGCGGATCCGCGAGCGGAAGTCGAACGCGCTGTTCGCGCTCCGGGCCATCGTCGGCAACTGAGCGGTCCGGGCGCGACCGGTCTCACTGAAACGGATACCGCGCCGTCGAGCCGCACTCCCGACAGCGGACCACGACCCGGCCCGGCTGGAGCCGAACGCGGCTCGTCTTCCCCGGACGGAGGTAGACGTCGCAGTCGTCGCAGGTGTGTCGAGAGAAGGCGCTCGGGAGCCCACAGCGGTTCCGCTCCGCGACGCGGCGCGCGAGCGCGACGTACTCTCTCGAGCGGTCGTACTCATCGTCGACGACCGCCTCGCGGGCGAGCGTCAACAGTCGCTCGATCCGTTCCGACGGAATCCCCATATCCGCTCGCCGTGACGGACCGGCAAAGTCGTTGCCATCGAGCGAGCGCGTCGGGCAACCCGCACGCTTTTTTATCGGTCCCCGCGAACGGGACAGTATGAAGGAATCCCTGATGGACGTCATCTGCTGTCCGCTGGACAAGTCCGAGCTCGAGCTCGAGGTCGACGAGCGCGACGGGGAGGAGATCCTCGAGGGGACGCTCACCTGCACGGAGTGCGGCGAGTCGTACCCGATCGAAGACGGGATCCCCAACCTCCTCCCGCCCGATATGCGGGAAGAGGCCGC
>CAZNOA010000338.1:0-2157 GCA_964574565.1 uncultured Halobellus sp.
CGGACGACCGATCAGGTGCTCCGAATGCTCGCGGACCAGACCGTCACGCTCGACGGCGTCGACCGCGAGCGCGAGCTGATCGAGCGCTCTGTCCGAGCCCTCATGCGCGCGGTTCGGGACGCCGGCGACGGCGACGTCGCCCGCGGCACGGTTCGGGCGTTCGATCGGGGCCTCCTCGACGTGCCGTTCCCGCCGAGCGAGGCGGCCGCGGGCGACGTCCTCCCGGCCCGCGACGACGACGGCCGCGTCCGGCTGTTGAAAGCCGGTGACCTGGCGATCCCGGACGGAGTCGCGGAGATCCACCGGAACAGACTGGAGGAGCGGGCGGTGACGGAGGGGCGTGACCCCTCCTTCCGGATGGTCGCCGACGACGTCTCCGCGATCAGCGACGGGCGGCTGGTGGGCCGCCCGGAGGAAGACTGATGGAGATCGCCCGCCTCACCGCGACGCCGGGGGTCTCGGCGTTCTTCGCGGACGACCAAGCGGCGATCACCGCGGGCGCGGAGCCTGACGGGTTCGCCTACGACGCCGAGCCTCGCACGCCGGGATTCGACCGGATCCGCGAGCCCGGGGAGGCGCTGATCGTCGACCTGGAAACGAGCGACGGTCGCGTCGCACGCGGCGACTGCGCGGGCGTCCAGTACGCCGCCGCGGGGGACCGCGACCCGGTGTTCCGGGCGTCCGATTACGTCGAGACCGTCGAGGGACGGGTCGCCGACGCGCTCGTCGGACGAGACCCGGCGGCGTTCGCCGACAACGTCGCCGCGCTCGAGGCGGTCGACGGGCTCCACTCCGCCGTCGAACACGGGGTCTCCGGGGCGCTGCTCGCCGCCGCCGCGACGGCCCGCCGGGAGACGCGCACCCGCGTGCTCGCCGGCGCGCTCGGGACGGAGCCGGCGACGGAGCCCGTCCCGGTGTTCGGACAGTCCGGCGACGACCGCCGCCGCGGGGCCGAGAAGATGCTGCTGAAGCGCGTCGACGTGCTCCCTCACGGCCTGTTCAACAGCCTCGAAAAGCTCGGCCCCGACGGATCGCGGCTCGTCGAGTACCTCTCGTGGCTGTCCGCGCGGGCCGACGAGCTCGGCCCGGCGGGGTACGCGCCCCGGTTCCACGTCGACGTGTACGGGATGCTCGGCGAGCTGTTCGACCCACCGTACGACCGGACGGCGGTGGTCGAGTACGTCGGCGAACTGCGCCGGGCCGCGGCGCCGTACCCGCTCCAGCTCGAGGAGCCGGTGATCGCCGCCGACCGAGCCGGCCAGATCGCGGCCATGGGCGCGCTGAGCGACGGGCTCGAGGACGCGGGCGTCGACGTCGACCTGGTCGCCGACGAGTGGTGTGACGACCGCGAGGACGTGGCGGCGTTCGTCGACGCCGGCGCGGCCGACGTCGTCCAAGTGAAGACGCCCGACGTGGGAAGTCTCCTCCAGAGCGGCCGCGCGGTCCGTTACTGCGAGGGGACGACGACCCGCGCGTACCTCGGGGGGACCTGCAACGAGACGGTGACGTCAGCCCGGGCGAGCGCACACGTGGCGCTCGCGACTGACGCGGCACAGGTGCTCGCCAAGCCCGGAATGGGGTTCGACGAGGGGTACTCGGTCGTCACGAACGAGATGCGTCGAACTCTCGCGCGACACCGGCGAGCCGACGAGTGACCGAGGCGATGTGGGGCCCGCAGGAGGCTGCGCGGATCCTCGGCCACTTCGGCGGTCTCAGTTTTTAAACGGGGTGCCGCTCCGAGACGGATCACGAGTCGTCAGGGGCCGCGCCAGCGGACCCGCCGTCGCCGACGCCGTTCCGCACTTTGACGGCCACGCCGGAGCCGAACGCCTCGGCCTCTGCTCCCGACAGCTCCGCGCGCCCGACCGCGAACAGCGTGTCGTCGCCGTCGACGACGAGCACCTCGTCGCCGGGGCGGATCCCGTCGTCGGCCGCCGTGACGAACTTCGCGAACGCGTTCCGCCCCTCTCGGACGAACGGCTCGCTCTCCTCGCCGACGACCATCCGATGACGCGGGGCGTCGAAGGCCGCCCGGATCGCCCGCCCGCCGGCGACGCCGAGCGTGAACCGCCCGTCCGTGCCGTACGAGACGAGCCGGTCGCCCTCGGAGCTGCCGGGGGTGTCGTCGACGTCGCCGCGGATCACCTGCCGCGGTCG
>CAZNOA010000339.1:0-2154 GCA_964574565.1 uncultured Halobellus sp.
TACCTCTACGACGACAGCGTCGAGGAGTACACCGCGCCGATCGTCGAGGACGTGATGGACGGCACGGAGGCGACCTTTCACGGCGCCGGCCGGGAAGACGTCGACGCGCTCATGCTCGGCACGGGTCGCCCGTTCGTGATCGAGATCGAGGAGCCGCGCCGCCGCCGGGTCGACACCGAGCGTCTGCAGGCCGATATCAACGCCTTCGCCGACGGCGCCGTCGAGGTCGAAGGGCTCCGGCTCGCGACCTACGACATGGTGGCGCGCGTCAAGGAGCTCGAAGCCACGAAGCGGTATCGGGCCGAGGTGACGTTCGACGCCGACGTCGACGCCGAGGCGCTCGCAGACGCGGTCAGCGAGCTCGAGGGCGCGACGATCGAACAGTACACGCCGAACCGAGTCGACCACCGCCGAGCGAGCCTGACACGCGAGCGCGACGTGTACGAGGCGAGCGCCGAACTCGTCGACGCGCGTCACGCGACCGTCGATATTCACGGAGCCGGCGGGCTCTACATCAAGGAGCTCATTTCAGGCGACGAGGGGCGGACGGAACCGAGCCTCGCCGGGCTCCTGGGCGTCGCCGCGGCGGTCACCGCGCTCGACGTCCTCGCGGTCGAAGGCGACGAGGAGCCGTTCGAACGCGAGGCGTTCTTCAGGGACTGACAGACTTTCGTGTCGGTGTTTTTCTCCGCTGTTACGTCACCACGCCGACCACGCCGTCAGGGTCTCGTCGCGGGCGTACACCCGCTTGAGGTCCTTGGCGTACGCGAAGTCACCGGGATGATCGAGCTTCTCGTGTCGGTACTCCGGCGCGTCGTCGCGGATCTGTAACCCCTCGACGAGGAACTCCTCGTCGCCGAACTCGACGGTCTCGTCGACGGTGAACTCGTAGTCGCCCGGGACGTTCACCCGCAGCGACCGCGTCTGGTCCGCGTTGCCGTCTTTCGGGTGCAGCGTCACCGGGACGGTGACGTTGTCGACCGCGCGGGTCCACAGCGTCTCGACGTCCTCGATGTCCGCCTCCTCGACGCGCTGCTCCGGGCCGACCTCGATTCCGGTGACGCGCACCTGCATCAGCGCGTCCTCGGAGTCGACGACGAACTCCTCGCCGGTGGCGACGTAGGTGTCGGCCGGTACGTCCATCCGGGTCGTGAACGACTCGCCGTCCTGTGAGACGACGATGTCCAGCTCGACGGTCTCCGGCTCGGGGATCTCGGTTTTGTACGTGTGATCGCAGTCTGTACAGCGGACGGTCGCCTGTCCGCCGGGGCGTAACACCTCGTGGACGGTCTCTTCGTTCGGCGAACACGACGGGCAGACGAGCCCGACGCGCTCTCCGGCTTCGGTGTTGCTCATTACGCCGGTATAACCGCCGCGGGCGTAAATATCCGCCCTTGTGGCCCCGGTGCGTGAGTCGCTCGCGCGGACCGCGGCGGACGGTCTGTGCTGTGTCACGGCACACCGGCGTCGCCCCCGCCGCGGTACGGAGCGACGCCGCCGCGGTAAGGAAACTGGTTTACCGGTGTCAGGGAAACGAACGCGCATGATCGTACCCGGATCCAGCTCACAGCTGCTCGCGGCCGCGCTCGCCGAGGAGACGGGCCGGCCGTCGGCGACGCCAACGTACGACCGCTTCCCCGACGGAGAGACCCTCGCCGCAGTCCCCGACTTCGAGGGCGACGAGGCGACGGTCGTCGCCGCGACGGACTCCGACGCGGCGTGGGTCGAACTGCTGCAGTTGCAGGACGCCGTCCGCGAGGCCGGCGCGACCGACGTGACGACGGTCGTCCCGTACATGGGGTACGCCAGACAGGACGAGTCGTTCGGCGACGGCGAACCGGTCTCGGCGCGCGCGATGGCCCGCGCGGTCTCGACGGGAACCGACCGCGTCGTCCTCGTGAACCCCCACGAGCGGGGCGTCGCCGACTTCTATGACGTCCCGGTCGAGATTGTCGACGCTGCGAGCGTGCTCGCGGCCCCGCTTCCCGCGCTCGACGACCCGCTGTTTCTCGCCCCCGACGAGGGCGCCGTCGCCATCGCGACGACCGTGCGTGACGCCTACGGATCGGGCGAAACGGACTACTTCGAGAAGCGGCGCGACCACGACACCGGCGAGATCGAGGTGTCGCCGTCGGACGCTCCCGTCGCGGACCG
>CAZNOA010000340.1:0-2154 GCA_964574565.1 uncultured Halobellus sp.
AGCTGCGATCGGTTAGAAAGCCAGCCGCACCGCCGAGTACACCCCGAACCCGAGCACGAACGAGCCGACGAGCGACGCGACCCACGCGAACACGGTGTATCCCATCTTCGCTCGACTCACGCCGGCGTCGCCGGCCGCGTACCCCGCGCCGACGATCGCCGAGACGATAATCTCGTTGAACGAGACGGGGATCCCGAACGCGACCGCAGTCTGTGCGATCGCGAACGACGGGATCAAAGCGGCGATCGAGCGTCGCGGCCCCATCGACGCGTAGTCCTGTGCGATCGCTTTGATCATCCGCGGCGCGCCGGTCCACGACCCGGCCAGTAGCCCGACCCCGCCGCCGACGAGCAGCGCCCACAGCGGGACGCCCACGTCGCTGAAGATCGGCACGAGCGGCCCGATCGCGAGCCCGACCTGCGACCCACCGGCCGAAAAGGCGACGAGCCCGCCCATCACGAGCAGGAACCGGCGCTGAGCCCCCTCCCGGTCGCGGCCGAGGTCGGCGTACACCGCGATGGCGACGAGCGCGGCGATCGCGACCGTCACGCCGACGCCGCTGAAAGCCCCGCCTCCGACCCACGACCCGATCGCCTCCGAGAGCGACGCCTGCTCGCCGTCAGGCCCGAGCAGCGCGAATCCGACGTTCGCGACGATTACGCCGACGACGCCCGCCAGCACGGCGGTGAGCGCCCGCTCGGGGAGCCGATCGCCGATCAGCCCGCGGGCGACCGCGTACGCGACGCCCCCGCCGACGAACGGCGTGAGCAGCCACAGGGTGAGGATCTCGGCGTACTTCGGCCACGCCGGGTCGCCGCCCATCGCGATCCCGACGCCGACGACCGCGCCGGTGACCGTGAACGCGGTCGCGATGGGATACCCCGCGAAGACGCCGATCGCGACGAGCGCGGCCGCGGTGATCAGCGCGACGATCGCCGCGCCGGCCGTGAGCGTCACCCCGCCGATCAGCTCCGTTCCGACGGCCTCCGTCACGTTCGCGCCCTGAAGAACGGCGCCGAGCAGCCCCAGGACGCCGACGATGAGCCCCGCGCGCATCACGGAGATCGCGTTCGCACCGACGGCCGGCGCGAACGGCGTCGAGCCGGACGAGCCGGCGCCTATCGACCACGCCATAAAGAGGCTCGCGACGGCCGCGACGAGGAGCGTGAGAATCGTGACGGCGGCCATCTTACTGCTTTCCGTCCTCGTACCCCTCACGGAGCCCCGTCAGGGTGCGCCGAACGAGGAGGAACCCGAAAAAGAACAGTCCAAGGAGGCCGACGAGAAGAACGACGAACAACGGTTGGACCGGAAGCATACACTGGAATCCGTCGGGACGGTGTTATGCGTTTCGGCAGCGCGCTCCGAACCGCGTTCGGAGTCCCCTTCCGTGTTCGGAGTCCCCTCCGTGTTCGGCCTCGACTCACCCCCTCGCTCGACCGACCGAGACTAAAACGCTCGTTTGTCTCTTGGGTGCTTATAATGAGGTACCGACCAAATCGATCGTTGCGACCCCCGCTTCGGCCCTCCCCCGTCCGCTTGCGCCACGGTCGGTACCGGCGACGGCACAAGATCGATCCGGATGCGGCGTGCGTCTCCTCCGTCCCTCCCCAATCAGCGGTGCCCCCGCCGGATCGCCCGTCGCTCCCCGCTCCGATCCCGTTCGCCGCTTCGAGCCGGCCGGAGACGGGGTGTCGCGTCTCTCTCGTCCCGTTGCTCGCGCGGTCGGTTCCGACCGGGCTCTCGTCGACTCCGACACCGGACGATCCGTCACGGAACGATCCGGAACTCGTCGAAGACGTCGCCGTCGGGGGTGACGAGCCGCCCTTCGAGTCCGCTCGCGTCGTCGTCGTCCTCGGTCGCGTCCCCGGCTATCGGTTCCAACTCCGCGTGTGCCGGCCGGTTGCCGCGCGGCTGAGCGTGGCTCCCGGGGTTCAGAATGGGGACGCCGGTCGAGTCGTCGAACCGCGGCCGGTGGCTGTGACCGCAGATCACGGCGTCCGCGTCGCGCCCCCGCCCGAGCATCACCAGCCCCGTGTCGCCGCTGCGGTGGCGGTGCGTGACCGCGAACCTGACGCCCCCGTAGTCGACGGTCCGGGCCTCCGGGAGTCGATCGCGGATCGCCGCGTCGTCGTTGTTCCCGTAGACGGCGCG
>CAZNOA010000341.1:0-2140 GCA_964574565.1 uncultured Halobellus sp.
GCCGCTTCGACGGCGTCGCGCAGGGCGGTCGTCCGCTCGGAGATCGTTCCGGCGGCGTCCGCGAGGACGTCGAGGGGATCGCCGGACTCGGCTTTCACCGTCAACACCGGCTCCGTCTGGCCGCCTGACTGCTCGGGGTTCATGTCGTACGTCGCGGCCGCAACGTCGTCCGCCTCGAGGAGGGCGCCCTTCAGCACGTTCATGAACGTGTGGTCCTCGCCGGCGATCTCGATGTGGAGTTCCGTATCGGTTTTCTCGATGACCCGCAATTCCATACCCGTGAAGTCGGGCGAGCGGCGTTTCAAGCTTTCGTCTCCCGGATATCGGGAGAGCAGACGGCCCCGCGCACGCCGACCGGTTAGGTATCTGGAACCCGGTCAGCGGCCCGGTGCTTCGGTGTCCGTCGCCCGCGGGCGACACCGCACGCGAGCGGTACCGCTCCACTCTCACCGCGGTTCGTCGAGCCCGCCGTCGAGTTCACGCGAGACCCGATCGAAGGCAAAATAAAGGAGGGTGGGTGGCCGCGACGGCCGCCGGCGGTGCCGACTCGGTCACCGATGTCCAGTTACGAGTCGTCCGACTCGTTTCCGGTATCGGACCCGTTCTCGTCCTCGTCCTCGTCGTCCGGCATGTCGACCTCACCGTTCTCGTCCTCGTCGTCCACGCCATCGTCTCCGTCGTCCGCATCTTCGTCTCCGTCGTCCGGTTCCTCGTCCCCGTCGTCTGCATCCTCGTCCTCGTCGTCCGGCTCTTCTTCTGCGTCGACGATGAATCCACCTGCAAGCTCCAGAACCTCGGAACGGGTCCTGGGCTCGTCGATGACGTCCGGGAAGCCGGTCTGATTGGTGACCGTCCGCAGGAACGAGGCGTGTCGCGCCTCGACGCTGTGAATCCCGAGAGCGGGCGCCACTAGGTCTTCGTTCTCGATGGACGGCGCCGCGCCCGCGTAGGCGGAGACACCGATGTCCTCGAGCTGGGCGGCGGTGCCGAGGAACGCCATCGGGTACTCGACGGCGAGTCCGAAGTCGAACTCGGGCTCCTCGATGGGCTCCCCGCCGAGGCTTTCGATGGTCGAGACGAGCGTCTCGACGTGCGATTCCTCGTGTTCCTGTACCGTCCGGAGCTCGTCGTACACCCGGTCGGCCAGATAGCTGTCCTCTTCGAGGGCCTTGCAGTTACAGAGGGCCTCCTCACCGATGTTGTCGAGGCCCTCTCGGTAGAACCGCGCCTCGAGGTACTCAAGCGTCAGGGCGTAGTTGAGGATGGCGACGTCGTCTTCGAACTCCGGCTGGTCCTCCATCTCGTCGTCGCCGTCTTCCTCTTCTCCCTCCTCTTCGTCGTCTTCCTCGTGTTCGTCTGCGAACACGGAACCGGTGAACGCACCCCCCACCGCGACCGCGCCCAACGCTCCGGCGGATCCGGTAACGAACTGCCGGCGCGTGTTATTACTGGTGTTGTGCTCTGTTCCGTCGGTGCTGCTCTCGGTTGAATCAACCACGCCTCCTCTTTGGCGAGTCGACGTAACGTTATATACGACGTATTTTTTTAGTTGAACGCCTTATCAAAAAATACGTGTATATTTAAAATTTTTTCTGTTGGGCATAAATGATATATCAACTCCGGCCGGACCGCTCATCTTCGGGTACCATCGAATCGGGCGGTTTGGGGAGCGATTTCGCCAGAGAATCGTCGCGTCGCCCGCCGGTTCGCAGTTGCGCTCTGGCCGTCGGGTCCGTCGATCGCCCGGCGGACTACGGATCCGAGAGCTGGCGAGACGCCGTCCGACTCGGCTGCCCGAGCGCGCGCCGCGCCGTCGCTACGGGCGCGTTATGATCAAAGAAACAGCGGTACGTGTCGGCGACGCGTTGCTCGCCGGCGACGCCCTGCCCGTGAGCGACGCGTTACTCGTCGGCGTCGACGGCCACTTCCTCGGCGTCGACGTCGACGGCGGCCTCCTCCTCGGCGGCGACCTCGGACGGGCGCGCCTCCAGCGTCAGCTTCTGGACCTCGACGCGGCGAAGCGGGTAGATCAGCTTCGCCTCGCCGTAGATCGCAGAGGAGAGGTTCCCGTCGACGATCGCGTCAACGAACGCCTCGAAGGTGCGCTCCTCGGCGGCCGCGTGGACCTTGTCGATCATGA
>CAZNOA010000342.1:0-2138 GCA_964574565.1 uncultured Halobellus sp.
GGGCCTCCTGGTCGACGGCGACCTCGGCGAGCGTCGTCGCCGCCGAGGCGCACCGAGAGTCGGCTCCGAGGGCATCGAACGCGTCGAACGCCTCCGCGAGCCGCGCTTCGGCCTGGTCGAGGGCGCCCGCCTGATGCGCTGCCGATCCGAGGTGGGTCAGCGCGAAGGCGTGATACAGTTCGGACCCGATCCGGTCGGCGATCGCGCCGCCCTCGCGAGCGCGAGAGACGGCCTCGTCGATCTGCCCGCGCTGTTCGGCGATCGCCCCGAGGTTGAACAGCGTGATCGCCTCGCGATGCTCGTCGCCCACGGTCCGGTACCCGTCCAGCGCGCGGTGTCCCGCCTCCGTCGCGGCGCGGAGGTCGCCGCGCCGCCGCGCGGTGACACACCGGTTCGCCTGGACGTTCGCCGCGCCGTGGGTGTCGTCGTACGCCCGGAACAGCTCGTTCGCGACGCGGTAGTGTTCGATCACGGCGTCCGTGCCGTCGACCGCGTCGAGAGCGTTAGCGACGTCCATGAGCGACTTCGCGATGGCGATCGGGTCCTCGATCCGCGCCGCGATCGCGTACGCCTGCGAGGCGGCCTCGTACGCCGTCTCGTAGTCGCCGGCGAAGTGAGCGGCCTGCGCCCGCCCCCGGATCGCACCGGCGAGGCCGCGGTGATCCCCGGCGGCCGCGAACAGCTCCGCCGCCCGGTCGAAGCGCTCACGAGCGTCGTCGTACTCCCCTCGGCGACGGGCCACGTCGCCGTAGCCGCGCTGGCGCTCCGCCTCGCCCGCGTCGTCCGTCGGCCGCCAAGCGTCCAGCGCGTCGGTCGCCCCGTCGAGGTCGCCGGCGTCGATGTACATCCGGACCACCCACTCGGCGGTCCGATCGCGGAGCGCGTCGGAACAGGCGCTCGGGAGGTCGATCCACGAGTAGCGGATCCTGCCGAAGAGGGGGGCGAGCCGCGGGTATCGTCGGCCGGTGCCGTAGAGGGCTCGAGCGGTCTCGTCCGCCCACGCCTCTGGGTCGCGTTCGATCCGGTCGATCGTCTCCGCGTCGCCGCCCACGGCCCTTCGGATTCTGGACCGGGAGGCGGGGTCGTCCGCGAGCGCGAGGAGCCGGGTCGCCGCGCGACCGACCCGCCTCGCGACGACCGGCTCCGGCTCTCTGTCGAGGAGTCGCTCGAGGAACAGCACCGACCACTCCTCGTGGACCGTGCGGTCGCGGTCCTCCGCCGACGGAACTAACACCGTCCCCTCCAACCGGTCGAGCGAGCGACGGATCGCCTCCGTGTCCCGGGCGGAGCGGTCCGAGGGGTCGCCCGGTGAGTGGGCGGCGTCTCGGCCCCGGTCCGCCTCGTCGCCGGCGAGCGCGTATGCGAGCGTTCGGACCGCGGAGACGCCGGCGACGTTGAGGAGGTTCACTAACACGGCGACGTCGGTGGTCGGCGCCGGCCGGTCGAGGAGGTCGCCGACCGCCTCGTCGACCGCGGCTTCGAGCGGCCCCGGCCCGTCCAGCGTGTCGCTCGCCTGCAGGAGGTGGTGGACGAGACGGAGCATCTCGTCCGTTCGCTCGTCGTCCGACCGTCTGACGCCGTCGAGGATCGCGTCCGGGCTCGCCGGCGGAGCGGTTCCGGTGAGCTCCGCCACGTGGCCGGCGAAGCGCTCGACCTCGGGGACGTCGAGACGCGGCATCCGGACGGTCGCAATCTCTCGTCTGTACGCCAGATCGGCGGGGGTCAAGGGGAGGGAGTCGGGGTCGTCGTACGGCTCCTCTCGGGCGTCGAAGAGGAACGAGACGTCGGAGCGGTCGCCGATCGCTCTCGCCACGCCGAAGGCGTCGGCCGCGTCCGGATCGACGCCGTCTTCGACGACGACGAGGGCGTGCCCGGGGGCGCGGGTGACCCGCTCTCGGAGCGCCTCGGTCGCGGTGAACGGCTCACCGCCGTCACTAGGGCGGTACAACACGGGACCGCGGCCGGACCGGTGCCAGCGCACGGCGACCGTCCGACAGACGGTGCTTTTCCCGCATCCCGCGGGCCCGACGAGGGCGTGGTCGGTGCCGTCGGCGAGCCCGTCGAGAAGCCGGTCGGCGATCGATTCGCGGCTCCCGTTCCGGCGGGCGGTCCGATCGAGCGTGTGGCCGGCGTCGACC
>CAZNOA010000343.1:0-2137 GCA_964574565.1 uncultured Halobellus sp.
CGCCGGCGACGAGGAACGGCCGCAGGGGGCACCGGACGTCGCGGCGTTACAGGAGGAGGTGAGCAGACTGCGCGCGGAGTTCGACTCGTTCGAGGACGACATCGAGCGACGCACCGTCGACAAGCCGGCGGTCGAATCGGAGCTGAAACGGTACGTCCGCTCGCGGATGCGACGCGGACACGCTCGCGGCTGGGGGCCGTACCTCGTGCTCCTCTACGGCACGGTGCTGATCCTCGGGGCGTTCTCGTTTCTCGACGGGCTCTACGCGATCGCCGCGATGCTCATCCTCGGGCTGTCGACGCTGGGATTGTACACCCTGTTCATCATCGTCGGGATCGGTCTCAACCTGCTCGAAACGCCCGGGAAGGCCGTCGATTACGCCCGGAGCCGGAAGGAGGACTGAGTGGCGTGTCGGGACCGACGCGGCGACCCGAACGCGACTGGATTCCGGCGGTGATCCCGGCGTGACGACCCCGTGACCGCGCTCGCCTCGGCGGAACGCGGCGTCGGCGAGTTCGCCGTCGTCGACGCCCTCCCGGAGTTCGTGGTCGTCGTCTTCGCCGCCGTCACCCACCTCGCGGATCCGTGGTTCCTGTTCGGCCTCCTGGCGCTCGCCTACTGGTTCGCGAGCGACCGCCTCGTGACGTCGCCGCGTCGCGCGGGGGCGACCGCCATCGCCGTGGTCACCTGTGCGTACGCCGCCGTCGCGCTCGGAAAGGTGTCGTTCGCGGCTCCTCGGCCGCCCGGCGCCGTGGCTCCCGCCGACGTGCCGACGTGGCTTCCCGGCCTCCTGGCGGCGTGGTACGAAGGGCAGGCGCTCTCGGACGGCTTCGGCTTCCCGAGCGGTCACGCCACCGGCGCCGCCGCCGCGTACGTCGCGTTGGCCCTGCTGTACGATCGCCCGTGGACCCCGTGGAAACGGATCGCTGCAGCCGGTGTGATCGCCGTCGCCGTGGCCGTCTCGCGGGTCGTCATCGCGGTCCATTTCCTCGTTGACGTGGTCGCGGGGCTTCTCGTCGGCGTGGCGGTCGTCGCGCTCGGGTTGCGGCTCGCCGGCGATCCGCGGCTTTCGGGTACCGACAAGACGGCCGACTTGGCCGATCCGACTCCCGTGCTGGATCCGTCGCCGGCGTTCCTGTTCGCAGCGGGCGTCTCGGCTCTCGCCGTCGGCGTCGCGGTTGTGAACGGTCACACCGGTGACGTGGTCGAAGCGGGAATCGGTGTCGCCACCGGGATCGGCGGCGCGGTCGGGTGGCTGTTCGTCGACGGCGACGAGCCCTCCGTTCCGGCCCGGATCGCCCTCCCTGCGCTGTTCGTCACCGGCGGGCTCTGGGTGGGTGCGTACGCGCTCTCGTCGTCGCCGGCGCTTACGATCGTCGCGACGTCTGCGGCCGTCGCCGTCGTGGTTGGGCTCCCCGCGCTGCCGCGCGCGGTCGCAAAAAATAACGAGTCGTCGTCGGTGCGGTCTTAGAACGTCTCGAGGTAACGGTCCTCCTCCCACTGCGACACTTGGGTGAGGTACTCGCTGAACTCCTGGCTCTTCGCCTCGGCGAACTTCTCGGAGACGTGCGGGCCGAGTGCTTCCTGGATGATCTCGTCGCTCTCGAGCGCTTCGACCGCGGCGCCGAGGTTCGGCGGGAGCGTGTCGATTCCGTACTCCTCGCGCTTGGCGTCGTCGAACTCGTAGATGTCCTCGCGGACGGGGTCGCCGGGATCGGCTTCGGTCTCGATGCCGTGGAGACCGGCCGCGATGAGCGACGCCATACCGAGGTAAGGGTTACACGACGGATCGGGGCTGCGGACCTCGAAGCGCGCGGAGACGCCCGCGGCGTCGGGGACGCGAACGAGCGCCGAGCGGTTCGTGTCGGACCAGGCGACGTAGATCGGCGCCTCGTAGCCGGGGACCAGCCGCTTGTAGGAGTTCACGGTCGGGTTGGTGACCGCGGTGAACGCCTGCGCGTGGTTGAGAATGCCGCCCATGAACTGGTAGGCCGTCTCGCTGAGGTTGAACTCGTCTGCGTTGTCGGCGAAGGCGTTGTTGCCGTCCTCGTCGAACAGCGAGATGTGGCTGTGCATCCCCGAGCCGTTGATCTCCGCGATCGGCTTGGGCATGAACGTCGCGTGGAGGTCGTGCTGG
>CAZNOA010000344.1:0-2117 GCA_964574565.1 uncultured Halobellus sp.
GGACCGCGACGCCGGCGGACGCACACGCCTGCTCGTAGCGCGTCGCCGGACAGCGAACGCCCGCGGCCTCCGCCATCAACGGCGCTTGGTGGCCCTGATGCTCGGCGAGCGCGCCCATGAAGTTGCCGTAGTTCAGCTCGTCGACGTCCTCTCTCGGGACGCCGGCGTCTTCGAACGCCCGCAGCGCGGCCGTCGCGAACAGGTCGCGGCCGGTCCGATCTGGGTGGCTACCGAAGTGCGTGAGCCCGACTCCGGCGACGCGTGCGTCGGTCATACACGAACGATAATCGGGGATCGGTTTATCCCTGCCGGAACTCGGGGTCCCGGCGATCGGGAGCGCGCTGCGGAGCTCACCCGAAGAGACGAGCCGGTGAAAACGTCGTGTGACTCACCCGATGTATCGCAGGTCGTCGTCCGGCACCGCCGGCCCCTCTTGCATCTCGCGGATCTTGCCCACGACCTCCTCCATCTCTTCGGCGCGGTCCTCTAGCGTCTCGTAGTCGACGTCGAAGTCGAGCAGCGCCTGCAGGACCTCCAGAACCGCGCGAGCGCTCTTCGGGTCGACGAGGTAGCCGCTCGTCTCGCCCATCAGACAGGCCGCCTCGAAGCCCCGTCGGGCGCCGAGCCCGAGTACGAGCCCCGAGACGCCGACGATGCCGCCCGCCGGCTCGTCCGGTCGGAACTCGACGCCGGCCGCTTCGAGCCCCTCGAGGAGATCGGCGTCCGACACCGCGCCGAGCACCGTGTACTCCTCGACGAGCTCGCCGGTCGGCACGCCGCCGAGCGCGTAGGCGCGCGTCGCGCCGAACGACTCCGCGATGTCGAGGAACGTCGTCGTGAGCCGGTAGTGGCCCGCGTTCGATCCCGCCTGGTGATCGCCCGTCAACACGAGCATGTCGGCGCCCTCGGTCTCGACGGCGTGGAACTCGGCGCAGGTCAGCTCGGCGACTCCCTCCCCGTCGACGTTCACCTGCGGCGGGAACTCGGTCGCGTAGACGCGGCGGACTAACTCGCCGTCGAACTCCTCTAAGAGGTGCTCCGCCGCCAGCTTCCCGACGTGGCCGACGCCCGGCAACCCCTCGATGAGCACCGGGTCGTCGAGCTCCGGCGTCGCTACCTCGTCGATCTCGATGTCGTCCATACCCGATCCGTCCGGGCGGCAATCACAAGAGGATGGCTATTCCGGCGGCGCGTGCGGACCGCCGAGCCGGTGCTCTCGTCGGGACGCTATCAGTGTCCGGTCGCGTACTCGCGCCCGATCGCTACCGCGGGTCTCGGTCGCGTGCTCGCCGGCGGTACTCGCCGTAGGGGTCTTCCGGGCCGAACGGCGCCGGCGCGCTGTTGGCGGTCGGAGCGTCACAGCGCGGGCAGCGGTCGCCGAGGGTGTACACCGGTCGGTCGTGAGCACGTTCCCAGTCGACACAGACGCGGATGTCGGATTTCACGGAGTTAAAAACGGATGCCGGCGAGGGTTACTCGTCGTCCTCGCGGCGCTCGCGGTGAAAGCTCCCCGCGCCGCCGGCGGACTCGATCGACTCGCGGGCGCGCGCCGCGGCCGCTTCGAGCTGGTCTTCGGCCACCTTGTAGTCGGGAGCACGGACCTTGATTCGGTACTCGGGCGAGCCGACGTAGCCGACATCTAGCTCGACGCCGTCCGGGATCTCGCCGTTGCCTTCGGCGGCTTCGAGCGCCGCTCGCACGTCGTCGACACCGTTCGGGGCGGCGGACTCGAGGTCCACGTAGCCGGTGACGTCGACGTACGGAACCGAGACGTTGTCGCGGGCGGCGTCGACGATGGCGTCGGCGTCGTCGGCGTCGATGTCGACGTCTTCGAGCGCCTCGCTGCCGCTGATCGCGGCCGCCTCGAAGGCGTCGTACAGGGAGTCGTACTCCACGAGGAGCGCGTTCGCGATCTCGGTGTAGCGGTCGTCGTCGACGTCCTCGCCGAGCGCGATGAGCATCCAGTTGTCCGCCTTTTGGGCGTTCTTCCAGGCCTGTATCTTGTCTTTGCGCTGGTGTTCGTTGACGTCTTTGATCGAGAGATCGATCTGGTTCGAGGACTCGTCGACCTCCAACACCTTCGCGACGACCGTCTGTCCCTCGCGGACGTGGTCGCG
>CAZNOA010000345.1:0-2111 GCA_964574565.1 uncultured Halobellus sp.
TGTACGCGGCGTCGAGCCCGGCCATCTCCGCGAGGCGGGCGTCGAGCGCGTGGTATATCCCGGGCGCGAACGTGTACTCCTGCTCGTCGAAGAGCTCGCGGAGCTGTCGGCCGGCCGGGTTATCGATATCTCTCGTGAAGACGTCGTCGTCGAGTTCGCTTGGATGCATGGTTGTCACTCCGTCGTGGTGTCGCCGGTCGGTCGCGTGAGGGTCGTCGGATCCGGTCGCGGCCCGGAACCGGTCCCAGCCATGGGAACCGGGCTCGGGTCGGTGCGTCGGCGGGGCGGTTCGGTCCGCGGACGTGAGCGCCGGGCGCTCATTCCGACCCCCCGTCGGTCCGGGGCGGGCAGGTCGGTCGCAGGTCCGGAACCAGCGGAGCGTCCCGCTCGTCGTCGGTCGGCGGCGGTGTCGGTCGCCGGGTCGTGTCGAACGAGCCGGCAGCCGGCTCGGTCTGTCGGTCGTCCGGCGTCTGTATCGGCGGAACGAGCGGCGCACCCGCTTCTTCGGTGATCGGCGTGCGGCCGGGGATCGATCGGCGAGAAGTGTCGGTCGGCGTCTGACCGGTTCGGGTCGGATCGGTCGCCGTCCCGGTCGGATCGGCCGTGGTGGTCGTGCTTCGATTCGTCGTCTCGGTCGTGGGAGTCGTGTCGTCAGGTGTCGTCATCTGGTCGTGTGGGTGGTTGCGGCGGTCGTCTGGTGATCGAGCGGTCGGTCGGCGGTGTTGCGTGTCCGGATACGGATACTGACATTGCGATTGGTACAACCGGATGGGTGGTAATAAACATAATGATTGATAATGATAATACTCGTTATGTTGTTTAACCGCTTTAAATGGTTACTGATAACAACCCACATATACCGGACGCAACGAGAGTGGGGCTCCTCCGGACCGGTTAGTTATAATCCGCTCCGGCGCGTCGATCGGACACTATGAACGAGCGCGACGCGCTTCGAGCCCTCGCGGCCGACCTGCCCCACGCCGGCGACGACGCGGCCGTCGTCGGTGACACCGTCATCACGACGGACATGCTCCACGAGCGGACGGACTTCCCGCCCGGAACCACGCGGTACACCGCCGGCTGGCGGGCGGTCGGCGCGTCGCTCTCCGACATCGCGGCGATGGGTGCGGACCCGACCGCCGCGGTCGCCGTCTACGCCGACGAGTCGTTCGAGTCCGCGGCGCTCGAGCGGTTCGTCGCCGGCGCGGTCGACGTCTGTGAGGCGGTCGACGCGGAGTACGTCGGCGGCGACCTCGACACCCACGCGGAGTTCACGACCGCGTCGACGGCGATCGGCGACGTGACCGAACACGGCCCCGTCACCCGCTCTGGCGCGGCCCCCGGCGACGCCCTCTGTGTCACCGGCGAGTGGGGACGGTCTGCGGCCGCGCTCCGGTTGTTCGAGCGCGGCGCGGGGGGGAAGAGCGAGGAAGGAGACGAGAGGGGGAAAGGCGGCGAGAGAGGCGGACGAGGCGGTACTGGCGGTGAAGCACCTATAGATACCGATCCCGCGCCGACAGCCGATGAGTCGATCGAGCGCGCGAACGACCTCTTCCGATTCACCCCCCGCGTCGCGGACGGGCTCGCGCTCGCCGGCGACGCGACCGCGATGATGGACTCCTCCGACGGACTCGCACGGTCGCTCCACCAGCTCGCGGAGGCCGCCGAGGTCGGCTTCGCGCTCGACACCGACGCGCTCCCGGTCCATCCCGCCGTCGACGACGTGGCCGACGACTCCGCAGAGCGATTCGCGCTGGCCGCCCACTTCGGCGAGGACTTCGAACTCGTCTGTACGATTCCCGAACCCGCGCTCGACCGCGTCCGCGAACGGTGTCCGAGCGGACTGGTCTGCGTCGGCTCCGTCGTCGACGCCGACGGCGGCGTCACCGCCGACGGGGAGCCGCTTCCGGACCGCGGCTACACGCACGGCTAACCGGTTTCGGACGAAATCGAACGCGGTTCGGCGATCTGTGGTCGGCAACGACCGCGGGAGCGAGTCCGGCGCTCCCGCCGACCCGCCGTGCCGGCGCCGTATCGACTACTTAAACGCCGCGGCCCTGGAGCTTCTCCTCTTCGGGCATGTCGGCGTTCGACTGCCCTTTCATCCCCTT
>CAZNOA010000346.1:0-2105 GCA_964574565.1 uncultured Halobellus sp.
ACTGTCCTTCGCTCACACGCCCGCGCGCGTGCGCCGGCTTTATAACCGGGCACCCACTAGGACGACCAAGTTCTATGCAAGAGGAGAGTGAATACGGAGCCGGTCAAATTCAGGTCCTCGAAGGCCTGCAGGCCGTCCGTAAACGTCCTGCGATGTATATCGGGTCCACGGACGGTCGCGGGCTCCATCATCTCGTCTACGAGGTCGTCGACAACTCCATCGACGAGGCGCTCGCGGGGTACTGCGACGAGATCAGCGTCACGATCCACGAAGACGGCTCCGTCGGCGTCAGCGACGACGGACGGGGGATCCCGGTCGACACCCACGAGAAGTACGACCGGCCCGCCCTCGAAGTGATCATGACCGTCCTTCACGCGGGCGGGAAGTTCGACTCCAAGTCCTACCAGGTCTCCGGCGGGCTCCACGGCGTCGGCGTCAGCGTCGTCAACGCCCTCTCCGAGCGGCTGGAGGTCGAGGTGAAACGCGACGGCGGCGTCTACCGTCACGAGTTCGCTCGCGGCGAGCCGGTCGAGGGGGGCTTCGAGCGCGTCCGTGACATGGACGACGGCGAGGAGACGGGGACCTACATCCGCTTTTGGCCCGACACCGAGATCTTCGAGACGACCGCGTTCGAGTTCTCGACGCTCGCCAACCGGCTGCGCGAGCTGGCGTTCCTCAACTCCGGCGTCGGCGTCACCCTCGTCGACGAGCGGGACGCCGAGGAGACGGCCGACGGCGGGGACGAGCGGACGTTCCGATACGACGGCGGTATCCGCGAGTTCGTGAGCTACCTCAACGAGGCGCGCACGCCGATCCACGAGGAGGTCATCTACTTCGCCGACGAGGCCGACGACATCCACGTCGAGGTCGCGATGCAGGCGACCGAGGAGCTGCAGGGGTCCGTCCACGCGTTCGCGAACAACATCAACACCCGCGAGGGCGGCACCCACCTCACCGGCTTCAAGACCGCGTTGACGCGGACCGTCAACGACTACGCCAACGAGCACGGGCTGGTCGACGACCTCGACGCCAACCTCAAGGGCGAGGACGTTCGCGAGGGACTCACGGCCGTCATCTCTGTCAAACACCCCGACCCGCAGTTCGAGGGGCAGACGAAGACGAAGCTCGGCAACAGCGAGGTCCGCGGCATCGTCGAGTCCGCGACCCACGAGAAGCTCGGCACGTTCTTCGAGGAGAACCCGGACACCGCCCGCAAGGTGGTTCACAAGGCGGCGGAGGCCGCCCGGGCGCGCAAGGCGGCGAAGAAGGCCGAGGAGCTCACGCGCCGGAAGTCCGCGCTGGAGTCGTCGGCGCTCCCCGGCAAGCTCGCCGACTGTCAGACCCGCGACCCCGCGGAGGCGGAGCTGTTCGTGGTGGAGGGCGACAGCGCCGGCGGCAGCGCCAAGCAGGGCCGGAACCGCGAGAATCAGGCGATCCTCCCGCTGAAGGGGAAGATCCTCAACGTCGAGAAACACCGGCTCGACCGCATCTTGGAGAACGACGAGATCCGCGCGCTGATCACCGCGATCGGCGCGGGGATCGGCGAGGAGTTCGACATCGACGACGTCCGCTACAACAAGATCATCCTGCTCGTCGACGCCGACGTCGACGGCGCACACATCCGGACGCTGCTGTTGACGCTTTTGTACCGACACATGAAGCCGCTCATCGAGGCCGGCTACGTGTACGCGGCGCAGCCGCCGCTGTACCGGATCCGGAAGGGCTCGAAGACGTACGACGCGATGACCGAGGCGGAGCGCGATCGAATCATCGAGGAAGAGTGCGACGGGAACCCCGACCAGACGCAACGGTTCAAGGGACTCGGCGAAATGAACCCCGACCAGCTGTGGAACACGACGATGGACCCGCAGAACCGAATTCTGAAACGGATCAACATCGAGGACGCGGCCGCCGCGGACCGCATGTTCAACGTCCTGATGGGTGACGCGGTCGAGCCGCGAAAGCAGTTCATCAAAGAACACGCGACCGAGGCAGAGTGGGTGGATATCTGATGAGCTCCGACGTACCCGACACAGAGTCGAACGGCCCCGCGGCGGCACAGATCAAGAACGCGCGCATCGAAGACGAGATGGAGCAGTCGTACA
>CAZNOA010000347.1:0-2095 GCA_964574565.1 uncultured Halobellus sp.
TCGTTTTTCCTCGTGTACGCGCTCGTCCAGATCCCGACCGGCGTGGTCGCGGACCGGTACGGCGCCCGATACGTCGGGGCGGCGGGCGCGGTCGTGCTCAGTGCCGGCGCGGTCGGCTTCACCCTCAGCGGCGGCTACCTCGCGGCGTTCCTCTCGCGGGCCGTGATCGGGCTCGGCAGCGGCGTGATCTTCATCGCGACACTCAGGTTCTGTGCGAGCTGGTTCCGAGTCGACGAGTTCGCGACGATGACGGGGGTCACGACGGGGATCGCCGGGCTCGGCGCGATCTTCGCGACGGTCCCGCTGGCGGTCAGTATCGAGTGGGCCGGCTGGCGGCCGACGGTCCTCACGCTCGCCGCGGTGGGGTTCGTGGCGGCCGGCGGCGTGTTCGCGCTCGTGCGGCGCTCGCCCGCCGACGCGGGGCTCGACCCGATCGAGAACGTCCCCGAACAGCGGTCGATCAGCCTCCGGGAGACGGGCGGCCACCTCAGATCGCTGCTCGGCGACCTCGACCAGTGGCTGTTGTCGATCGTGTTCTTCTCCGCGATGGGGACGATCCTCACCGTGATCGGGCTGTGGGGCGTGCCGTACCTCGTCGTCGTCTACGGGCTCGACGTGACGACCGCGTCGTACTTCAGCCTCGTCGGGGCGGTCGGTATGCTGCTCGGCGCGCCGACCGTGGGGCGCGTCTCCGACCGCCTCGGCCGCCGCGTCGGACCGCTGATCGGCGGACTCGGGCTGTTCGCGCTCGTGCTCGCGGTCGTTCCCGTCTTCGGGAACCCGCCGCTCGCCGCGGTCGGCGCGACCTTTTTCCTCGTCGGGTTCAGCCTCGGCTTCGTCATGCTCGCGTTACCGATCATCAAAGAGAAGTATCCGCCCGGCGCGAGCGGCGTCGCCACGGCGACCGTCAACGGGGCCGGCTTCCTCGGCGGCGCGGCCCTCCCGACGGCGATGGGGGTCGTGCTCGACGGGTATCGGACCGGCGAGGTCGTCTCCGGCGCCGTCGTCTACACCGAGCTCGGCTACCGGATCGCGTTCTCGCTGACGACGGTCGCCGTCGCCGTCGCCTTCGGCTGTGCCGTCTGGCTCTCGGTCAGAGCGAAGCGTCGCGGTCGGTGACCGAGCGGTCGATGGCGGCGACTACGACGCGTGCTCGGCCGCGTCGCCCGTCAGCTCCTCGGCGACCAGCACTGGGTCCAGCAGCGCCGGGTCGATCGCGAGGTCCGAGACGCCCGCGACGAACGCCGGCAGCGACCGCTCGGTGTACGTCACCGTGAGGACGTCGGGGTTCAGCTCCTTGGCGATCGGGATGCCGGTCGCCTCCTCCACGTCGGTCAACACGAAGTAGTCCGCGTCCGCGATTCCGGCCTCGCGGAGCGCTTCCGCCGTGACGAGCCCCTCGATCCGGCTGACGCCGACGCCGAGCGCCGCGAGCTCCTCGCCGAGTCCGTGTTCGTCCGGGCCGGCGACGACCGCGGATCGCGCGTCGGTATCCGTGGCGGGGGTGTCGTCCGCCATCACTCGTACTCGATCGTCGCGGGCGGTTTGTGGGTGACGTCGTAGACGACGCGCGCGACGCTCTCGTTCTCACCGGTGATCCGGCTCTGGATCCGCTGGAGGGTTCCCCAGTCGATCTCCTGTGCGCGCGCCGTCATCCCGTCTCGGCTCTCGACGGAGCGCACCGCGACGACCCAGCCGTGGACGCGGTTGTCGCCTTTGACGCCGGTCGCCTTGCCGAGGACGGCGGCGAACGCCTGCCACGGCTCGTACTCCTCGAGCTCCTCCTCGACGACGTGCGTCGCCTCGCGGGCGACGGCGGCCTTCTCGGGAGTCACCTCGCCGACGATCCGGACGGCGAGTCCGGGGCCGGGGAACGGCATCCGCTCGGAGATGATCTCCTCCAAGCCGAGGGCGCGGGCGACCTCTCGGACCTCGTCTTTGTACAGGTCGCGAACGGGCTCGACGATCCCCTCGAAGTCGACGACCTCGGGGAGCCCGCCGACGTTGTGATGGGATTTGATGTTGCCTTCGGACTCGATGCGGTCGGGGTAGATCGTCCCCTGCACGAGGTAGTCGGCGTCGACGTCGCGGGCGA
>CAZNOA010000348.1:0-2082 GCA_964574565.1 uncultured Halobellus sp.
CGGTCGAACTCGTCGTAGTAGTGCGTCTCGTCGAACTGCTCCGGCGGGTGGACGTCCCGGGTGTACACGACGTTCGCCCCGGCCTCGCGGGCGCGGTCGACGAGCGACGCGACCGGCTCGATCGCGGCTTCGCTCGCCTCCGCGTAGAGGCTCCCGTCCGGGTGACAGAATCCGTTCTGCATGTCGACGACGATCACCGCCGTTTCGGTCGGATCGTAGGGCATGCCCGACGGTTGGGCGTCGGGACCCAAAAAGGCGAACCCCACCGACAAACTACTTATCCGGGCGGCCGTAATCGCTGCTATGCGACGGGTTCTCACCCTCCCGCTCGTGGTCGCCTCGCTCGCTCTCCTGCTGGCAGTGAGCGGGGCCGCCGTCGGCGGCGTCGCTGCCAGCGGTGTCGCCCTCGACGGCGGCGCCACCGCACCCGGCGACGCCGCGTACAGCGCCACCGCCGACGAGTGCGAGGTCGGAGACGGCACCGAACTGGTCGGCTGTTGGAACGGCGTCCACTACGCGGAGGACCCGGGATTCAACCAGAGCGACGGGCTGACCGAAGACGAGCTCGAGCGGCTCACACACCTCTCGATGGCCCGCGTCGAACACCTCCGCGAGCGACCGTTCCGGGCGGACGTGCCGGTCGAGACGATCACGCGGTCCGAGTTCGCGGACGAACGCGCCGGCGGCTCCGACGACGAGGCGTTCCAGCGCTGGAACGACCAGGTGTGGAAGGCGCTGTTCGTCGTCGGCGAGGACGACGCGTCCGGCGACGCGATCGACGCGGTGTTCGGCGGGGCCGTCTCCGGCTTCTACTCGCCGGCCGACGAGCGGGTCGTCCTCGTCGTCGACGAAGGCGAGACGCTCCGAGTGAGCGAACTGACCCTCGTCCACGAGGTCGCGCACGCGATGCAAGACCAGTACCACGACCTCGGGAACCCGCGGTACGTCGGTGACACGCAGGACGCCGACCTCGCGGTCGACGGGATCGTCGAGGGCGAAGTCGTCTACCTCGAAGAGCGGTACGACGAGCGCTGCGAGGGGAACTGGACCTGCCTCGACGAGCCCGACGCCGGCGACGGCGGCGGTGAACTGCCGGAGCACTTCAACTTCGGGATCCTTCAGACCGTGCTCCAGCCGTACTCAGACGGCGTCCCCTACGTCGCCGAGCTCGTTGACGAGGACGAGTGGGACGCGGTCAACGCGACGATGAACGAGCCGCCCGAGACGACCTCGGAAGTGATCCACCGGAATCCCGAGTACGAGACCCGCGAAATCGAGTTCGAGGACACCGCGACGGGCGGGTGGGAGACCTACGACGACCAGGGAGTCGGCGGCTCCGAGACGACGGGCGAGGCGTCGATGTTCGTCATGTTCTGGTACCAGAGCTTCGAGTACGATCACCCGGTTCTCGACCCCGACGCGAGCGTCGCGGAGAATGTCCGGATTCACACGCAGCCGGACACCGAACTCCGGACGCGCGCGGCGTACAACTACGCCCACGAGGCGACCGACGGCTGGGCCGGCGACGAGCTGTACCCGTACCGGAACGACGGTGACGGCGACGACGCCCGCGACGGCTACGTCTGGGTGACGGAGTGGCAGACCCCGGACGACGCGGCCCAGTTCCACGAGACGTACCTCCGAATGCTGACCGCCCACGGCGACGATGCCCACGAGCCGGGCGAGGTGTACGCGATCGACGACGGCGACTTCCGCGGCGCGTACGGCGTCGAGCGCGAGAACACCACGGTGACGATCGCGCACGCCCCGGAGCGGTCCGACGTGCTCGAACTCCGCCCCGACGCCGACCTCTCCGTCCCCACGAGCGACGACGGGGACGGTGACGCCACCGACGGCGCCGACGAGACCGACGGCGGCGAGACCGACGGCGCCGACGCAGACGCCGACGACGCGACCGATCGGGCCGACACCGCCGACGACGCGCCCGGCTTCGGCGTCGCCGCGGCCCTCATCGGACTGCTTGCGGCGGTCTCGCTGCTCGCGCGGCGGCCGCGGTCCTGAGACCGCCGACCGACTCGGGTGCTTTTTCGCTCCGGCGGGCGTACCCCCGGTATGACCGAG
>CAZNOA010000349.1:0-2075 GCA_964574565.1 uncultured Halobellus sp.
CCACGACCGCCTCGATCGCCGGCGCGTTGACGCGCTCGCCCTCGAACGCGCCGTCGAGGTCGACGAGGTGGAGCGTCGACGCGCCCGCTTCGATCCAGCGCTCGGCGGCCGCGACAGGGTCGCCGTACCGCTTGCCGGTGCCGCGCTCGCCGCCGACCAGCTGGACGACCTCGCCGTCCTGTACGTCGACCGCCGGAATCACCTCGAACTCGGGGAAGTGGCTCATACCGTCTCGAAGCCGCGGGCGTCGATTAAACCGGTCGGTTCCGGCTTCTCACGTGCGTTTCGTCGCGCTCGCCCGTCGTCGCTCCGCTCCGTCCGTTCTCTCACGCCACGGAGACGATGAGCGCCGATATCTCCTCGTCGAACGTCTCGGGCTCGGTTTCGAGCGCCTCCCGCGTCTCGTCGTCCGCGATATCGTCGAGGACCGCGTCGCCGTCGAGCGGGTCCGGAACCGCGTCGTCGACGACCTCCGCGAGCGGTTCCGTCGGAAACGCCCCGCCCGCGACGAGCACGTCGGTGCCGTCGTGCCACACCGCGAGCCGAGCCCGGACCTCCACGGGGTCGCTGATATCGCCCGTCGAGCCGTCGGGAAGCGGCACGCCGCCGTCGAACGCGAACTCGCCCTCGAGCACCCACGCGGTCGCCGTGTGTCCCCCGGTCACCGTCGTGATCCCCTCGTCGACGACCTCGACGTTCTCGATGCCGCTCTCGCGGAGCTGCGCGCGGAACGCGTCCGCCGCGGCCGACTCCACCTCCGTCATCAGCCGGCCGCGACCGACGCCGCCCGGCAGGTTGTCGAGGGCGGGTCGCAGGTCGATGCGGGTGGCGAAGAAGATCACCGGAGAGCCGTCGGCGTCGAGCGTCTCAGCGAGCGCCTCGGCGACGTCGACGTACTCGTACACCTGCGTCGCTTCGAGCGCCCGAATCGTCACCGGCCCGTACGACTGCTGGAAGACGGCGCCCTCGGACTCGTCGATGAGCCGCCAGCCGTCGTCGATCCGGTCGCTCGTGACCGTCGGCTCCGGCACCGCGCCGTCACGGGTTCCCAGACAGCCGGTCAGCCCGACCGCGGCGGCGGTCGCACCGCCGGCGAGCAGTCGACGGCGGCTGAGGTCGGTCGAGGCTCCCACCGAGTCGTCGTTCATAGTGGCCCGGATGCGATGCCCCGGTAAATCGGTGTCGACAGCGGTATCGCGGCTGATAGCGGGACCGTGCCTGAGCGCTCCCGACACCCTCTCGTCCCCGACACGGATCCCTTATGTAATCACTGGGTGTAACAACCAAGTAATGACAGACGATGACGCCGCGGTCGACCGACGAGACGCCACTCGAGCGGCCCGGAGACACACCAGACGGCGATTTCTGACGGTCGGCGGGGCCGCGGGCGCGGTCGCGCTCGCGGGCTGTAGCGCCGAACAGACCGGCGACGAGACCGACGACGGTCCGGACGACGACGGTGCGGACGACGGCACCGACGGGGACGCCGACGACGAGGCGGAGACACCGACCTTGACGGTCGCGACGTACGACTCCTTCATCGACGCGCCCTCGGTCAGCCCCGGCGAGTGGCTCAAAGAGGAGTTCGAGAGCCGGTTCGACGCGGAGTTAGAGTGGGCGACCCCGGACAACGAGATCAACCACTACATCGAGCGCGTCCAGTCCGGGGCAGCCGTCGACGCGGACGTCTACGTCGGCTTCAACACGGAGGACCTGGTCCGGATCGACGAACAGCTCGACGACGGGCTGTTCGCGGAGGCGGGCGACATCGACGGGCTCGAAGCCGTTCGCGAGGGACTCCGCTTCGATCCGTTCGACCGCGCCGTCCCGTTCGACACCGGCTACATCAGCCTGGTGTACGACGGCACCGAGACGGAGGCGCCCGAGACGTTCGACGGGCTGCTCGACGAGGAGCATCGGGGCGCGCTCATCGCACAGAACCCCGGCGCGTCCACGACCGGCCGCGCGTTCCTGTTACACACGATCCACCGGTTCGGCGACGGTGCGGACGGCGTCATCGACGGTGCGGACGGCGACGCCGAGTACGATTACCTCGACTACTGGGCGGACCTCCA
>CAZNOA010000350.1:0-2064 GCA_964574565.1 uncultured Halobellus sp.
GAGCGGGCGACGGCGACGGCGGCGTCAACTGGCGCGACAACGAGTTCATCTCGGATTAACGCTCACGTGAGCGCCGGGTCGGTCGGAACCGCTGATCTGCGTCCGCCGAGCGCGACTTAAGGACCGATCTCATCCTCACCGGACGCCCGACGGGCTCGTCTCAAAACGGCCGCGGAACGAGCTGCGCGACCTCCACGAACCCCAGGCCGACGCCGATCAACAACGCGACGTAGACGACGTTCCCGAGAAACGAAAAGGCGAGAAAGCGTCCGACGGGGTATCGGCTCAGTCCCGCGGGGATCGTCAGCAGGCTTCGGATCCCCGGGATCACGTTGGTGACCGGGAGCGCGACGCCGCCGAAGCGATCGAAGAGGCCGTCGACGACCTGCATCCGTCGTTCGCCGATACCGCCGCGCACGACCAGCGGGACCCGGTCGACGTACGGGACGCGCCTGCGGATCCCGAAAAACTCGGGGCTCTCGTCGTTCAGCCCTCGGTAGAGGGTCCACTGACCGAGCGTCGAGGCGACGACACAGGCCACGCTCACGGGGAGCAGCGTCGCCGGCGAGGGCCGCAACAGGGCGACGTACGAGACGAAAAACGCCGCCGGCGGGAGGAACTTCCCGATCACCATCCCGTCGAAATAGAACAACAGGACGAGAAGCGGAACCGCCAGTGTCGGCAGCAGCGGTCCGAACACCGGGCCGAGATCGATTCCCCCAGGCACAGACCCCATTTTTCGACGGTGCCGACTTAAATGAGGGTTCTCGGTCGACGGCGACCCCGCCGGACCCCGACGGCGAGAGACGCTCTCCCACGTGGCCCTAGCGGGAACCGGTCGATCCGGCCCGAGGTCCGTCCGCCACCGTTGGGTCGGGGCCGACCGCCGACGCTTTAGCCGTTCCGCGCGTCTCGTCGTTCATGACTGGCGATTGGGTGAGCCTCTTCTCGGGCGGAAAGGACTCCTCGTGGGCGCTGTATCGCGGGCTGGAAGCCGACCTCGACGTGTCGCGGCTGCTGACCGTCCATCCCGCGGGCGACTCGTACATGTATCACACCCCGGCGACGGAGCTCGCCGGACTCGCGGCCGAGAGCATCGGGGTCGATCTCACCGAGGTCTCGCCCGCTGACTTCGGCGCCGACGACGTCGACGACGCCGGCGCACAGGGTGACGCCGAACTGGAGCCGATGGAGGCGGCGCTCCGGGAGATTGCCGCCGAGGACGACGTCGACCTCGCCGGGGTCACCGCCGGCGCGGTCGAAAGCGAGTTTCAGACGAGCCGCATCCAGCGGATGTGCGACCGCCTCGGTATCGACCTGTTCGCGCCGCTGTGGCAGGAGGATCCGGTCGGGCTCGCCGAGGCGATGTTCGACGCGGGCTTCGAGATCCGGATCGTTCAGGTCGCGGCCTACGGGCTGGACGAGTCGTGGCTCGGTCGCCGATACGACGCCGACGCGCTGGCTGATCTCCTCGACCTCCGCGAGGAGTACGGCGTCCACCCGCTCGGCGAGGGCGGCGAGTTCGAGACGTACGTCGTCGACGGCCCGCACATGCGCCGCCGGATCGAGTTCGAGTACGACGCGGTTTGGGAGGGCGATCGCGGCCACGTAGAGATCCGCGACGCGTGGCTGGCGTAGCGCGGACCGCTCGAGCGTGCTACGGCCAGCTCCCGGCCTGCTCGTAGGCGTCCACGATCCGGCCGATGGCGACCACGTAGGCCGCGGTGCGGAGGTTCGGCACGTCGTACGTCTCGTAGGTGTCGACGATCCCCTCGAACGCGCCGGTGATCACGCGTTCCAGCTCCTCGTTGACTCGCGACTCGGTCCAGTGAAACCGCTGTCGGTTCTGGACCCACTCGAAGTAGGAGACGGTGACGCCGCCGGCGTTCGCGAAGATATCGGGGACCACGTAGACATCGCGTTCGCTGAGTACCTCGTCGGCGCCGGGCGTGAGCGGCCCGTTCGCGGCCTCGACGATCACGTCGGCGTCGACGTCGGCGGCGAGTTGACGGTCGATCGCGTTCTCGAGTGCCGCCGGGACGAGGACGTCGACGTCGAGCGTCA
>CAZNOA010000351.1:0-2061 GCA_964574565.1 uncultured Halobellus sp.
GTCCGCCTTGATCTCCGGCTCGTTCGTGTCCGTGTCGATGATCAGCTCGAAGTACTGCGCTCGGGACTGCCCCTTCGGACGCGAGGTGATCTTCGCCGGCTGGCCGGAGGTGAGCTGAGAGTACAGGACGGCCGCCGAGATCCCGATCCCCTGTTGACCGCGATTCTGCTCACGGGTGTGAAAACGACTACCATACAGGAGCTTCCCGAACACTTTCGGAAGCTGCTCTTTCGTGATGCCGGGCCCGTTGTCCTCGATGACGAGCCGGTAGTAGTCGCCCACCTCCTCGATCTCGATGTAGATGTCGGGGAGGACGCCGGCCTCCTCGGTCGCGTCGAGGGCGTTGTCGACCGCCTCCTTGACGGCCGTGACGAGCCCCCGGGCGCCGGAGTCGAACCCGAGCATGTGCTTGTTCTTCTCGAAGAACTCGGCGATGGAGATCTCGCGCTGGCCCTCGGCCAGCTCCTCCGCGATCCCCTCGTCGTCGCCGATCGTCGACTGGAAGGACGTCATTCGGTGTACCCACCTTCCACCGAGGGACCTAAAAACACACCGGCAGCGGAGTGGAAGTGGAGTCCGGCGTCAGACGCGGTCTCGAAGCGGCGTTCGCGACGTTTCGATGGACGGCCGCCCAGCGTTCGCCGACAGGTTTCTTGTCGTGACGCCCGTTCGGTCGGTCATGTCACGATGGACGACCGACGACATGCCGCGACTGGACGGGAAAACGGTCGTTGTCACCGGCGCGAACAGCGGGCTGGGGTACGAGGGGACCCGAGCGTTCGCCGAGAAGGGCGCGACCGTCGTCATGGCGTGTCGAAGCGTCGACCGGGGCGAGCGTGCGGCCGCGGCGGTCCGGTCGGCGACCGACGGCGGCCACGGCCGCGACCTCGACCTCGACGTCCGCGAGTGTGACCTCGCTTCGCTCGACTCCGTCCGGTCGTTCGCCGAGGGGGTCGCCGCCGACTACGAGGCGGTCGACGTCCTCTGTAACAACGCGGGCGTGATGGCGATCCCCCGCAGCGAGACCGAAGACGGGTTCGAGACGCAGTTCGGCGTCAACCACCTCGGCCACTTCGCGCTCACCGGGCGGCTCTTCCCCCTGATAACGGCGGCCGAGGGCGTCGACGGCGCGGCACGGGTGGTCACGCAGTCGTCGGGGGCCCACGAGATGGGAACGATGGACTTCGCCGACCTCAACTGGGAGCAGTCGTACGGGAAGTGGAAGGCGTACGGGCGGAGCAAACTCGCGAACCTGTTGTTCGCGTACGAGCTGCAGCGACGGCTCGACTCGACCGACGGGAACGCGACCGCCGGCGACGTGTCGGTCCGCAGCGTCGCCTGCCATCCCGGATACGCGGACACGAACCTCCAGCTGCGGACGGCCCGAGAGAGCGGCAACCCGCTTATGAAGGTCGGAATGCGAGTCGCCAACGCCGCGCTCGGACAGGATCCGGACCTCGGCGCGCTACCGATGTTGTACGCGGCGACGGCCGACGTCGACGGCGGCGCCTACGTCGAACCCGGCGGCCTGATGAACATGCGCGGTCACCCCACGGTCGGCCGCTCGAACGACGCCTCCTACGACCGCGCGAACGCCCGCCGGCTCTGGGAGTACTCGACCGAGGCGACGGGCGTTTCGTTCCCGTTCTGAGGGCGCCGCGTCGCTCAGTGGAGCGTCCCCTCTCGCACCTCGTCGTCGTACGCGAACAGCGCGTACCCGACGTCGACCGGCGTGTGACCCGTTTCGGCGGCGATCTCGCGGATCGGCTCGATCATGGCCACGTAGTCGCCGGCGTCGAAGCTCTCTTTCCGACCGTCGAGGCGACCGAGCCGCTCCAGCGACGCCCAGACCCGCGTGTCGACGACGGCGTGTCTGCCGCCGTCGATAGCGGCCAGTACGCAGGACGCGGTCGGGGCCTTGAACCCCGAGAGGCCGGTGAGCAGATGAATCGTCGAGAAGTCGCCCTCGACGGCGGTGAGGTTTCGCGTCACCTCCCGGCAGCGGGCCGTCGGGTTCTTCCGGACGTGGTACGCGCTCCGCGTCGACGACTCGTAGGCGAT
>CAZNOA010000352.1:0-2054 GCA_964574565.1 uncultured Halobellus sp.
CTCCGAGCGGGCCTGGGGTCGTCCGGGACGGGGTCGCCACTCCCGCCGGCGGACGGTTCACGCGCGTTTTTTCGAGAAGAGCCGCGTCGCTGGTGGCGTCGGCGAGCCGCGATCTGACGCGGAACGATTCACAACGACGTATGGATCCGTCTCGGGCTTATAGATTGTGTCTCGGGTCGAATGCTGCCGGATCGCTACCGGCGTCGGGGTCGCTGCCGTACGCTTATGTGACCGCGGCGATTCTACCAACACTCATGAGCGATCCAGTCGAGAACGCGGCCGGAGAGGGCGACGACGGTGCCGGACGGGCCGGAAATGCGGTCGGAGAGGGCGACGCTGGCGATCAAGCGGGCGAGGCGGCCGAACAGTACGATCCGCTCGCGGCCGCAGACGGCGACACGAGAGCGGACCTCCCGACCGACACCGACGCGGACCGCCGGGAGTACGACCCCGACGCCGACCACGCCTTTCCGGACGAGCAGCTCAACGAGATGCTGGATCGGATCCGCTCTGACGACGAGATCACGACGTACCTGGAGGCGCAAAACGTCAATCCCGTCGATCGGAAGGGGTACAACGACCACGGGGCCAAACACGTCGAGATCGTTCGCGACCGCGCGCTCCGGCTGTACGACCTGCTGAAGTCCGGCGGCATCGAGTTCAACGGCGCCCGCCAGCAGGGGCTCGACGAGGCCGACGAGCCGGTTATCATCGCCCTCGCGGCGACGCTCCACGACATCGGTCACGTCGTCCACCGCCACGACCACCCGTACTACTCGATCCCGCTCGCGGCGGACCTCCTCGACGACCTGCTCCCGTCGTTTTACGACGTCCCCGACCAGGTCCGCGTGAAGTCGGAGGTGCTTCACGCGATCCTCTGTCATCACACCGAGGAGGAGCCGCTGACCCGGGAGGCGGGCGTCGTCCGGATCGCGGACGGTCTCGACATGGAACGCGGCCGCTCGCGGGTCCCGTACGAGGAGGGCGGTCGCGGCATCAACACCGTCTCGTCGCAGGCGATAGAGCGCGTCTCACTTCGCAAAGGCGATCAGACCCCCGTCCAGATCGTGATCCGGATGAACAACGCCGCCGGCGTCTACCAGGTCGACTCGCTGTTAAAAGCGAAGATGGACGGCTCGCTCTTACAAGAGGAGATCCAAACGATCGCGATCAACACCCGTCAGAACGGCGGCGACGAGGGTCCGATCGTCGACCGGATCGAGCTGTGAGGCCGCGCTGACGGCCGCTTTCGCGTTCACATAGCGCCACCGAACCCGTCACGGTCCGCGAAGCGTGTCGCCAGCGCAGTCCGTGCTTATTGACCGGGCTCCCACTGCCGTCACCGACACGCGCGTCGTCTCGACGAAGTCGGTCGGGGCCAGCCCGCCGGAGAGCTGGCTCCCCTCGTCGACGCCGCCGCCGACGATCGGCGCGACCGGGAACCCGCTCCGCGGCGCTCCCGCCGCCGCGGTCCCGGGCTGATTGACGACGAGCCGCCCGGGACGCAGCCGCTCTGCGGCCCGCTGCACCCGCCCCTGTCGCGTCGTGTGGACCGCGGCCGCGTGCGGTCCCCCGAGGTCGTCGGCGAGCGCCAGCGCGTTGCCGAAGCCGTCGGCGCCGTGGACCGAAACCGCCGGAATCCCCGGAAGCGCCGCGAGCGGATCGTTCGAGTCGCCGGGCTCGGCGATCAGGAACGCGACGTCGCACGCGTCGACCGGTAGGTCGAGCGCCGACGCGAACCACCGCGGCGAGTTGCCGTGCGGCGATTCCCATTCGCCCGTCTCCCCTCGGAGTCCCTCCCTGAGCCGGTCGCGCTCTCGTTCGTCGAGGCGATACCCACCCTCGTCTTCCAACGCGCCGATCAGCTCGTCGACCGCTGGCGACATCGTGATCACGGCGGCCTCCGAGGCGGGGTGCGTGCCGAAGTCGTACGTCGCGCCGACCGCGACGCGGGTCGCGACCGCGGCCGTCGACGCGGACCCGTCGGAGACGGCCACGAGCCCGTCGGCACCCGCACACAGGTTCGGCGTCCCGCAACGCTGTCCCGCGGCGAC
>CAZNOA010000353.1:0-2051 GCA_964574565.1 uncultured Halobellus sp.
TCGCCGTACACCTGGCGAGCTATTGCAGTGGCCGCGGTGGTGTTGTGCATGACGGTCGGAACCTCGCCGGCGACGTAGTTCCGCGTCCCGGGGACCGTCAGGTCGTAAACGCGCTCATCGGTCTCAACGCGTTCGACCGATTCGATTTCGTCGTACAGCAGATCGGCGCGTGCGATTCTCGACGCGTCGTCGAGGAGTTCGATCGTCTCCACCGATAGTCGATCGGTGGCAATGTCCCGCAGTCGATCGGCGACGGTTTCGAGTCGGGTGAGCGACGTGAGCATCGCGTCTTCCGACCGAAGGAGGTTCGTGAGGTCCGGCGTGTCGAGACGGAGCCCGTCCGCAATCTCCGCGTAGTCCGCACCGATCAGGTCGACACACGTTCGCAGTTCGGCTTTCACGTGGTCGAGACGGGCGTCTTCGGTCGGTCGATCCAGTTCGTCCAAAATCGCGATCGCCCGGTTCGCCTGTGGCGTTCGCCTGCCGTCGCTGTATTCGAGCAACCGATCGGAACGTGCGCCGACGACCGCGGAAACCTCCTTTCTCGTCTCTATCGGCGCGAGTTCCTCCCGGGTATCGATCCACTTCGCCGGGACGGTCGTCGTCGCCGCCAGCTCGGGGCGGAGCGCCTCGAGCCGGGCGAGTGCCTGCTGCGTGTCTTCGATCCGTTCGGTCGCCGTATCGACCACGCCGTCGAGAACCGAGCAGTACCGTTCTCTTCCGGGCGATTCCGGATTGAGACTCTTGGGAAGGTGTTCGGAGATCGGGATGTCGAGTCGTCGACAGAGGTCTCGAAGAACGCTCTGTGTCGGGATCGTGTCGTGATTCGGATTGGCGTTCTTGTCGGCGTGCTCGCTGAGTCGCTCAGCTTTGTACGCGATCGAGAACCCGATCGCATCGTCAAATCGGCGCAGGTTCCGTGCACCCGAGATATACAGGCCGTGGTACGTCCGTTCGATTCCAGACCCGTTGGTTGCGGATTTCTGGAGTTCCTTTCGGCGAGAAGAGATACCGAACGTCGTGAGAAGATACGAAAGCAGCGTGATGTGATCGGGGTTCCGCTGCGTCAGTTCGATCGTTCCGTTGGCGCTGACGTGTGCCTCGGCGTCGAACATCGCCCGAAGGAACGAGGTGCGCGCGTCGTCACCGGCAGTGACGAGCGTCGATCCGATCCCCTCGTTACCGCTCACACTCGAAAACACGTCGAACACGGACTCCAGATAGTGGGTCAGGGTTCGGGATCCGATCGCAACGTACGGGACGTCTTTTTGAACCCCGCGTCTCGTTTCCACGTCGAACACGTCGTGTGCGGCCGACTCGAACGCGTCGAGGAGCGCGTCGTCGGTGTTGTAGAACTTGATTCGCCCGCCGTCGATCCGCGCCTCACTGATCGCGAGACCGACGAACCGCGCGAGTTCCGGTGTCACGGCAGTCGGCGGCGTAATCGACCGAGACCGCCGACCCTGTTTGACGTACTCGATCGTTTCGACACCGTCTACCCACTCATCCGACGTACCGGCCCTCGAACGAAGTGTCGACAGGGAAACTGTCTGAGATAGGCCCAGACCCTCCGCGGTCTCGATGTCGAGCGTCACCTCGGTTAACTCGGGGTCCATCTCGTCTTCCCACCGGATCGTTGCATCGCCCGAGGGCGTCGGCAGCCGACTGGGCCGGGCGATCCGGTCGTTCGCAGACAGATCCTCGGCGGGAACCCATTCGAACCCGCCGTGGGTGATAACTCGGAACTTGTGTTCCGGCGTCACTCGGAATGTAGATCCGTCACGGGTCGTTAGCTCGATGAGTTCCTCGGCCCGCTTCCCGAATACGTGCGACGGCTCGACGTACTCGAAGTGGTTTCGGTCTGTTAATGTCGCGACTCGAAGCCCGTCTTCGGGCACGTCAAAGCCGTCCGTGTCACCGACTACGTCTTCGATGGGTCTCACACCGTCGTCGGTCAGGACGGGCGAGTCGCCGGTGACACACTTCCCGACCCCAGCAGGCCCTGAAAACAACAGGTGCGGAATGTCGTCCTGGTCGATGTAGCTCTGGAG
>CAZNOA010000354.1:0-2050 GCA_964574565.1 uncultured Halobellus sp.
CCTTTGAGGGCGATCCCGACGATCCGACCGGCGGTGGCCTTATCGACCCGGTGGTAGTGCATCTCGATCGACCTGACCTCCACCTCGCGGAACGAGCCGTCGGCCATCGGACCCAACAGCAGCTCGTCGCCGGCTTCGACGGTCCCGGAGTTGACGGTGCCGGAGGCGACCGCGCCGACGCCGGTCACCTTGTAGCTCCGATCGACGTACATCCGGAACGCCTCGCGCTCTGGCATCGCCCGTTTCGGGAGACGCTCGAACAGCCGGTCGAGGTCGTCGATCCCCGCCTTCGTCACCGCGCTTGTCCGCAAGAGCGGGACGACGCCGTCGCCGACCTCCGCGACCGCCGTCTCGATCCCGTGGCGGCCGACGAGCAGCGGGGTCTGGCCCGCGTCCCTGAGCATCGACTCCACCTCGCGTTCTGCCTCGACGAGCCGTTCGTCGCTCACGGCGTCCGCCTTCGTGATCGCGACGACGGTCGGGAGCTCCGTCGCGAGGAGGATCCCGAGGTGCTCCCGCGTCGTCTTCGTCGGTCCATCGTCGGCCGCGACGACGAGGAGCCCGTAGTCGAGCCGCTGGCCGACGAGCCCGCGGATCGTCGTCCGCAGCCACGGCTCGTGTCCGACAGTGTCAACGAACGAGACGAGCCGGTCCGCGTCCTCGACGATCTGCGCGCGGTCGGACTTTCGATGCGGATTGTCCATCCGAACGGGCTCTTCGTCGTCGTCCGCGAACCCGTAGACCGCGTACGAGAGGTCTGCTGAGAGCCCTCGCTCGACCTCGTGCGGCTGCACGTCGAGGAACCCGCGGGTGCCGCCCTGACCGTCGTCGGCGCGCCCCGTGACGAGGGTGCCGACGAGCGTTGACTTCCCGTGGTCGACGTGGCCGGCCGTTCCGACCACGAGGTGATCGTCGTCGGTCTCGAACATCCCGCCGTCGCGGAGGGTAGCGAGGCCGACGAGCCCCTCCGCGTTCCCGTTTCCATCAGACCCGGCGCTCCACGTTTCCACGTCGGCGATATGTGCATCTGCCTCGTCGGCGAGCAGCGAGAGGACGTCCATCGTCTCGGAGAACGTCTCGGGCGCGACGCCCGCCAGCCCGCCGTCGTCGGTGACGCCGAGGACGTATGTCGCCTCCCCGTCGCCGGAGAGGATCCGGTGGCGGAGCTGCGCCACGAGCGACTCCATCCGGCCGTCCGCCAGGTGGACCTCGCGGGTCAGCCGCTCTTTGAACTCGATCGCTCCGCCCTCGCGTTCGCCGCGCTCGATGGCCCGCTGTAACGCGGACCGGTCAGCGCTCATGCTCGCTCGTAGGCGACAGCCGGGCTTAACGGTTTTCGTGCGATCAGTCCACACGTGACGTGAACCTGACTGCGAAACGGTCTCCTCGTCGTCCGTTGCTCTCGCCCGTCCGCGCGCTGCTCGCCGACTCACTCCTCGGTCAGATCCGTGTAGGTCCGGCGCACCGTCACGGGCGTCACGTCGGCGACGTCGGCGGCCTCCTGTTGGGTGCAGTCACCGCCGCACTGCCGGGACGCGGTGTACAGACACGCGGCCGCGACGCCGACCGGGTTGCGACCGTTCGCGATCCCGTCCTTGACGGCGCGCTCGGCCAACTCGCCGGCGCGACGCTCGACGCCGGTCGGGCAGTCGAGCTCGCTCGCGAACCGCGGGAGGTACTCCGCGGGCCCGGTCGGACCGATCGGCAGCCCCAGCTCGCGGTTCATCGCGTCGAAGGCGGCCTGATGTTCGTCCTCCGTCGCCTTCGCCTCGTCGCAGACCTCGCCGACCGTCCGGGCGACGTCGGCGGTACGGCAGGCGACGTAGACGCAGGCGGCCGCGAACCCCTCAAGCGACCGGCCGCGGAGCAGGCTCTCCGACTGCGCGGAGTCGAACAGGGAACAGGCCGTATCGCGGACGCTGTTCGGAAGCTCTAACGCGCCGGTCAGCCGCCGGATCTCGGTGTAGGCGTACACCTTGTTGCGGTCGCGTTTCGTCGAGATCTGCGCGCGGTTGTGCTGCGTCCGCATCCGGGCGAGCCGCCGGCGCTT
>CAZNOA010000355.1:0-2044 GCA_964574565.1 uncultured Halobellus sp.
CGGAGAGTCAGAGCGCGACGGGTAGCCCGCGGGCGGGACGCTCCGTCGGCCGGGCGGTAATCTCCGTCGAACCGCCGTTCCGGCTCAGTCGCGGTCGACGACGACCGTTCGTCCGGTGAGCCGGTCGGGGACGAACCGGTAGAGGTCGATATCGAGGTCGGGTTTCCCGTCCGCCCAGATCTCGAAGAGCGGGCGGCGGGTCTCGCCGTACTGGGCGATCGATTCGGGCGTGAGCTCGTCGAGCTCGACGCGGCGGAGCGTGCCCACGCCGACCACGCTCGTGTACTCGTCGCCGGCTTCCTCGTACACCACGATCCGGGCTCGCGGGTCGGAGCCGAGGAACTCGCGCTTCTCGCTGTCGGGGGTCGACACCAGCCGGAGATACGCGTCTCGGGACGCCTCGTCGAACCCGTACGATATCGGGATCGCGTAGGGTGTCTCGTCGCGCGCGAGCGAAAGCACACCGGTCTCGTGCCGGGCTAAGAACGCGTCGACCTCCGCGTCGGATAGCTCGACCTCGCTGTTCGTCGCCATACCCACTCTCCAGCGCACGGCGGCATAAAGCACACGAGACGGATCGGTCGCTACGCGGTTTGCGGTCCGGCGATGTCGTCCTCGGTGACGGGTGCCCCGCAGACGATACAGCCGACGTCGAGCAGCGTCGCCCGCATCTCGCCGTCCACCTCGATCGATCGACGACACTCCGGGCAGACGAAGGTGTGCGTCTGTGGACTGGTCATAGCCGGAGCTACAACGTCGACTCACATCAAGGATTGATCGGATTCCTGCGATTTCGGAATCCGCTCAGTCGAGCAGCGACGACAGCAGCTTCCGCTGGGCGGCCGCCACGTGCTCCGAGAACGTCGACCGGTCAATGCCGAGGGACGCCGCGACCTCGCCGGCGTTCGCCCCCTTCGGATGCTCGAAGTAGCCGGCCTCGTAGGCGGCGGTGAGCACCTCGCGCTGTCGCTCGGTCAGGTCGCTCCGGTCGACGGTGACGAGGTCCGACTCCTCCGGGGTCGACGACGACTGCAGCAGCCGCAACACCTGCATGTCGGGACACGACTCCTGAAAGGCGTCGAGCACCGACCGGAGCGTCGGGAGGTCGGACGCGTGAAAGGTGACGAGCAGTCTGCCGTCGCGGATCGTCATCTCCGAGATCGGGACGCCGTGCCGGTCGAGCACCGCGAACGGCGAGTCGTCCGTACAGGGAGCCTCGAACCGGTAGGCGGCCTTGTCGCCGTAGTCGAAGACGACGTCGACCGCGTCCGGAAGCGGCAGGTCCGCGTCGGCGATGAACTCGAGGACGACCACCTGCGCGTCGAGGTCGGGAGCACAGCGCGCGACGCTGTAAATCGGTGACGAGCCGTCGACGACGCCGGCGAACGGCGACGGGGCCGACGCGGGCAGCGAGACCTCCGCTCTGATGCCGGAGCCCATTAGCGTTCGTCCGTACCCGCCGCCGGGCAAAACGTTGACGGGAGCGGGTGAAGCGACGTGAACGCACGGTCATCTCGCGCGTCTACTTATAAAACACCCCGCATATGGAGGGACAGTGTTCGGGTGGATAGGGTCGTTACGTACATCTATGAAGCAAAACGCGGCGCACAACGCAGGGACGACGACGGCGACGGAGGGGGACGAGACGCTCGACGCGACGTTCGAGGCCCTCGCGGACCCGGACTGCCGGGCGATCCTCAGTGCCGCCGACGCGCCGATGACCACCGGTGAGCTGGCCGAGGCGTGCGACCTCGCGCTGTCGACCGCCTACCGTAAGGTCGAACGCCTGAGCGAGACCCCCCTGTTGGTCGAGGGGATCCGCTTCGACCCCGACGGGGACCACGCCGCCGAGTACGCCCGCGGAGCCACCGACGCCGCGGTCGAGCTCACGGACGACGGCGTCACGCTGACGATGGAGGGCTCGTCGGCGACGGATTCGCCCGCCATCCCCGTCGACTCGCGCATCTCGGCCGACTGAACGCGTCCGGATCGCGCATCTCGGCCGACCAGACGCCGCCGATCGCTGTTTTCGAATATGATAATT
>CAZNOA010000356.1:0-2044 GCA_964574565.1 uncultured Halobellus sp.
GGATGACGACGAGGTCCGGCGCGATCTCGTCGTGGTCGCCGCGGAACACGGTCTCTCGCTCGACGACCCGTTTCGCAACCGGCTTCCCGTTCGGTCCCTCCCAGGCTTCGAGCTCGGCTTGGAGCTCGGACCGCACGGCCTCGTACTCGGATTCGGCGACGACGCCGTTCGGTTCGCGCCCCTCGACGTTCAGGTAGAACCGCCCCGGAACGAGCGAGTACGCCCGCGTGTCGTCGTCGATGTCCGACAACGCCCCGTGGTTGTCGTCGTCGTAGGAGAGCCATCCTTCGCGTTCGAGCCACTCGTTGCAGTAGACGTCGTATCGGAGTCGCGTGAACCCGTGTGTGGAGCCGACGACGAGGGTGACGTCGTCCGGCAGCGCCGTGCGGAACTCGCCGATGTACTCGTCGAGCGCGCCGTAGAACTCCAGCATCTCCTCGCGGTACGGCCCTTTCTCCTCGTAATCGGCCCACAGGAAGTGGTTGATCCGGTCCGGCGCGGTGAAGACGCCGACGAACAGGTCCCAATCGTCGCGTTCGATGTAGCGTGAGAAGGCGGTCGCACGACCGTCGAGCGTCTGTCGCGCGTGGTCGATGAACTCCCTTTTGTCGTCCTTGTGGCCGAGCTTGGCGTTGACCGAGAGGGTGTATCCGCTCTCTGTGAGGTACTGCCTGAGCTCCTCCGGATGCGACGCCTTGTCCACGTCGGGCGAGAGGTAGCCGGAGACCATTCGCTGGACGGTTCGCTGTGGCGGGAACGTGACGGGGACGTTCATCACCGTGGCGTCGAGGCCGGCGTCGGTCGCACGCTCCCACACCCGCGTCGCCTGCACGTCCCGACCCATGGGGACGTACGTATCGTAACTGCCTATCTCTCGGTCTTGGAAGCCGTACACGCCGGTTTCTCCGGGATTGACTCCGCTCGTGAGCACCGGCCAGCACGCGCTCGATTCGGGCGGAACGATGCTGTCGATCTGCCCGCCGTCGCCGGCGTCGGCGACCGCCGACAGCGTCGGAAACACGTCCGGGTTGTCGGCGACGAGGCTGTGGGGAAGACCGTCGATCCCGACGAACGCCACCCGGGGAGTGTCGTTCCCTCGCAGCCGGTCGAAGAGGCCCATACGAGTACATCCAGCGTGGAGGCCAAAAGCGTTGACATCGGTACAGCGAGACCGGATGCGCTGCTCCCGGGAGCGGCATCGGGGTCCGAGGGCTCTCGGGACCCTTTTGACGGCGGCAGACGAGGTGCCACCATGGAAACGCGACGCACGCTCCTCGTCGACGCGTTCACGGACGAGCCGCTCGCCGGGAACGTTGCCGGCGTCGTACCGGACGCCGGCGGGTTGACCGACGAGACGATGCGACGGATCGCCGCGGAAGTGGGCGCGTCGGAGACCGCGTTCGTCTTCGACGGCGACGGCGACGCGGACGATCGGATCCGCTATTTCACGCCGGCGACCGAGGTCGACCTCTGCGGGCACGCCACGGTCGCGACCTACGCGGCGCTGTTCGCGGAGGGGGCGATCGACGCCGGCGACCGCACCCTCCGGACGAACGTCGGAGACCTGACGGTCACGGTCGACGCGGACGGGACGGTGTGGATGCGACAAGAGTCGCCGACGGTCGACGTCGTGAGTGGCGGCGACGACTCGAACCCCGATACCGACTCCCTTGGCGCCGAGCGGCTCGGGTCCGCGCTCGGGATCGACCCCGCTGCGCTCCGGGATATCGGTGCCGACCTCCCGGTCGCCGTCGCGTCGACCGGGCTTCCGTGGCTGGTCGTACCCGTGAACTTCCTCCAGCGGCTCGGAGAGGCCGATCCGGACGCCGCGGCGATCACCGCGCTCTCCGAGCAGTACGACGTAGCGGGGGTGTACGCGTTCACCTTCGACACCCTGGAGGCCGACTCCACGCTACACGGGCGAGCGTTCGCTCCCGCGGTCGGTGTCGACGAGGACCCGGTTACCGGGACCGCGAGCGGTGCGGTGGGCGGGTATCTCCGCGCGATCGACGCGTTCGACGGCGAGTTCCCCGACGAACTGCGC
>CAZNOA010000357.1:0-2040 GCA_964574565.1 uncultured Halobellus sp.
GTAAAACTGGATCGCGAACGTGACGAGGAGGTACGCGAGCGTGAGCCCGCCGGCGACGACCCCGACGACTGCGAGCAGCGTCCAGTCGCCGTCGAGCGTCGCGCCGCCGGCCGACGCGCCGACGACGGCGACGAACACGCCGACGAAGACGACGAACGCGAAGAGGAGATTGATCGCCAACAGGGCGAAGTACGCCACCAATAGCGAGAGGTAGTTCGCCGTCCCCTCGGCGATCAGCGTGGCGAGGCTCGTCTTCTCGCGGATCGCCTCGCTGGCCATCGCGAGCACCCCGCCCTGAAAGAACGGGAGGACGAACAGCAACACGCCGGTCGTCGCGAGCGACGCACCGGCCGCGAGGAGGGGCCGATCCGGCTGGACGAGGAGGTTCGGGAGCTGGGAGACGCCGAACAGCGCCGCGATGACGACGAGGATCGGATTGCGAATGATACCACCGGCTGCGGGTCGGAGGGCTTGGAGGGCCGCCATGACTATCGGTTGACAGTATCACTGATAAAGGCTTCTGGCTCGATTCGAACCGTCCGCCGTCTCGTGAGCGACCCGCGCTCATGCCAACGTGACTCACCCACAAACGGGCCGCTCCTGCCGGTATCCGGACGGCTATTCGTCCAAATCCCTTCGGTTCGGTAGATGCAATTCGACGACGTCGTTCAGACGCGACGATCCGTTCACGAGTACAGCGACGAACCCATCGACCGGGAGACGCTCGACGACGTGTTCGAGGCCGCGACGCTGTCGCCGTCGGGGTATAACCTCCAGCCGTGGGAGTTCCTCGCGTTGCGCGACGACGACCGGAAGGAGACCCTCCGCGGGCTCGCGTACGATCAGGCCCACGTCACCGAGGCCGACACGACCGTCGTCGTCCTCGGGAACACAGATCCGACGGCACACGCCGAACCCGTGTTCGACGACTGGCTCGCGAAGGGGTACCTTCCGAACGAGGACGTCCGCGACGGCCTCGTGGAGAACGTCGATCAGATGGGCGAGCTGCCGGTCGAAGAGCGCCGGATCTGGGCCACTCGGTCGACGGCTCTCGCGGCGATGACGCTGATGTACGCCGCTTGGGACCACGGCATCGCGACGTGTCCGATGGAGGGGTTCGACGCGGACGGCGTCGTCGACGCGTTCGACATCCCCGACGAGTACGAGCCGGTCATGCTGATCACGCTCGGGTACCCAGCCGAGGAGACCGCGGACATCGGAAACGACCGAAAGGCGCGCCGCCCGGTCGACGAGGTCGTTCACTACGACGAGTTCGACCCCGTCGCGGAGACGGAGACGGGTGCGGTCGCCGACGACGACTGAACGGACCCTCTCGCCGCCGGGCGTTACCGAGATGATTCCGCGCCACCGATCATCACCGAATAGGCGGTTCGGCGTGCGAGCGCGGGGTCGAGCCGCCGCTCACCACGTCAGCCCGTCGTACGTGATTCCGTCTCGGCGCTCGACTATTCGCCGCCCGTCGATCACGACGGGTTCTGTCATCGCGTCGAACTCGGCGTCGAGCGCCGCGAACTCGTCCCAGTCGGTGACGACGAGCGCCGCGCTCGCGCCGTCGACCGCCGCCGCGGCCGACTCTTCGTACTCGACCTCCGGGAACCGCTCGCGGGTGTTCGCGGTCGCCACGGGGTCGTAGCCGACCACCTCTGCACCGCGCGCCTGAAGCCCTTCGATCACGGGAATCGCGCGGGAATTTCGGATATCGTCGGTGCCAGGTTTAAATGCCAGCCCGAGCACGGCGACGCGCTTCCCGGCGACGTCGACGTGGTCGTCGAGCAGGCCGAGCATGCGCTCCGGCTGACCGTCGTTGACCGCGACCGTCGCGTCGAGCAGCGCCGGCTCGTAGCCGGCCTCGCGGGCCGCCGCGCGGATGGCGTCGACGTCTTTGGGAAAACAAGATCCACCGTATCCTACCCCTGAGCGAAGGAATTTCGCCCCGATCCGGTCGTCGAGTCCGACCGCGTCCATCACCTCGTACGCGTCGATCCCAAACTGTTTGCAGATGTTGCCGAGGTCGTTCGC
>CAZNOA010000358.1:0-2033 GCA_964574565.1 uncultured Halobellus sp.
CGTGAACGAGCACGTCGCTGCCGTCGGCGAACGCGGCCATCCCGCCGAACGCCTCCGTGTCACCGGAGAGCGTGAGCGGTCCGTCGCTCGGATCGAGACCGTCTGTGCCCGGCGGCGCGAACCGATACGCGAACCCGTCCATCGAGTGGCGCGTCTCCCTGGCCGCGACGTCGAAGCCGGCCGCGGTGAACGGACGCGCCGCGGACACCTCTCGGATCGCGAGGTCGATCCGCCCGTCGAGGTAGTCGTGGACGTCGAGGAGGCCGTCGACGAGCGACTTGGTTCCGGACGGGCCGACGACCTCCAGATGCTCCTCGCCCGCGAGCCAGCGGGCCTTCATCAGGGGTAACAGCGCCGAGACGTGGTCGAGGTGGTGATGCGTGAGGAGGACGGTCGAGACCCCCTCGTACCCCGTCTCGGTGCCGGCGAGCCGCTGGAGGACGCCGCTGCCGCAGTCGACGAGCAGCGACCGGTCGCCGTCGTCGAGGAGGTATCCCGCCTGCGCGCGGTCGGGCACCGCCATCGCGCTGCCCGAGCCGAGAACGGTGAGTTCCATCGCTGTGATCACTTGATGAGAAACACCGGAACGCTCGCGTCGTCGGCGACGCGGTCGGAGACGCTGCCGAGCGACCGGATCCGCTCGCGCGGGGACTTCCCCTCGGGGCTCATCACGATGACGTCGATCCCCTCTTCGTCGGCGTACGAGACGATCTCGGTGTCGGGGGTGCCACGCAACACGTGTGTCTCGACGTCGAGTCCGGCGCTCTCGGCGCGCTCCGCGACGGCGCCGACCGCCGCTTCGCCCTGCGATTCGAGGTCGGCGACGATCTCGTCGTGGAGATCCCCGGAGTTCGCGGTCGCGATCCGCCGGTCGACGACGTACAGCGCGTGGACCGTCGCGTCGTGGTCGGTCGCCAGCCGGAGGGCGTGATCGAGCGCTCTATCGACAGCGTCGCTCCCGTCGGTCGGCACCAGGATGTCGTCGTACATACGCGACCGTTCGACCGGCCCGCTCATAATGATAGGGCTTCGCGTTCACGGAGCGGGAACCCCGGACCGGTGCCCGATCAGTTCGAGTCCACGCGCCACTGCCCGCCGAGTTGGTGACGCCGCATCGACTCCGCCTCGCCGTCGCGGAAGACGCTCACGCGCCCCGTCTCTTCGCTCAACGTCACCGTGGCGATGACCTCCGGCCGAACGGAGGTCTCGATCGCGCTCATGTGCCGCGACCCCATCCACGGCTCGTAGCCGACGTCGTCGACGAGGTCGGCTTCCCAGCTCCGGGTACCCAGGTCTCGGAACCGGACCATCTGCGACTCGATCTCGCCGTCGACCGCGACGACGACTCCGCCGTCCCGGTCGACGCTCACCCGCTCGACGGCCTCGATGAGCGCGTCCTCGTCGAACGCGGAGGCGCAGGTGCCGCGCGGCCATCGGTTGTCTCCCATCGGATCGGCGTAGGAGCCGTAGTCGCGGTCGCCGACGACGGCGAAGTACAGCCCCGGCCCCTTCACGTGTGGCTCCTCCCAGCCGTCGAACTCGACGCTGATGTGTTCGGCGCAGTATATCAGCCGATCGACCAGCTCTCGGACTCGGTCGTGGCCCCCGTAGTTGATCGCGAGGCGACTCATTCATCACCCTCCTTTCGGGACGCAGTCGCGACGTGAACGCTCATGGATACATGAACGAGCCGGGTGTATATAAGAGACACCGAGTGCGGTCGGATCTCCGGTCGAGCCGCCGCCGAGAACTCGGTCGCGGAGACGCTCGACTCACCGCCACGGGTTGAACAGCCGCGCGTCGAACCGGTCGGCCTGAACGAGACCGACGCCGAACGCGACCGCGACGACCGCGGGGACGAGACTCCCGTACCAGAGGTTAATTCCGCCCCACAGGATCACGAAGCTCACCATGTCGTCGAGCATGAACTCGCAGTTCGCGAGGCGCTCGCGGATCGCGGCCATCTCGAACGCGCGATCGAGCGTGACCACCGCGACCGTCGCCGACAACACCCAGCCGGCGTAGTTCGAGAG
>CAZNOA010000359.1:0-2021 GCA_964574565.1 uncultured Halobellus sp.
ACCCCGAGGCGCCGTTCGAATCCGTTACCCCGAGGCGTCGTCCGACACCGAGCCGGGCGCGTGTGCGTACACCGCGTAGAGGACGATCGCCGCGATCGCGAAATCGAGGCTGTGCTCGAGGAAGTGGTGGACTGGCATCGGGACGTAGCCGAGGACGGTGCCCGCACCGACCACCGACCGGGTCAGCAGCGCGCCGACTGCGACGCTGATGAGGAGGTACTGACTGCTCTGCCGGCGCCGGTAGGCGACGAGACTGACGAGGAAGAGTATCCCCGTCCCGATCCCGGCGATGGCGACGACGGTGAGCAGCGTGAGCGACCCCTCTACGCCCCATCCTCCGGCGGCGAGCGGGACGAACGATTCGAGCGGTGAGATCACGACAACCGTCGGTTGAACGGGAGCCCGTAAGAATACACGCCCCGACTGGTCTCGCCCGGAGAGAACGGTCACGCGCTTTTTACGTGGCGATCGGATAGGATGCGACGAGAACGAATGCCGACCACCAGAGCGCGAGTGCGCCGACACGTCAGCGACACGCCCGGGGTCCACTTCAACCGAGTAGGCCGTGAGCTCGACATCGCGACGGGACAGGCGCAGTACCACCTCCGTCGGCTCGTCGCCGACGGGGAGCTGGTCGTCGAGCGCGTCGGGGGGCGCTCGCACTACTTCGACCCCTCCTTCGACCCGTGGGAGCGGCGAGCGCTCGCGTTCCTCCGCCGAGAGACGGCTCGGGCGATCATCCTCCGACTCCACGCGGACGGCCCGACGCGCCCGGCCACGCTCGCGGAAGAACTCGACCTCGCGCGGAGCACGGTGTCGTGGCACGTTTCGACCCTCGCCGACGCCGGAGTCGTCGAGAAGTCCGCGGACCGCCCGATGACGGTCAGCTTGGCTCGCCCCACTGAGACCGCCGCCCTCCTCGACGAGGTGTCGCCGTCGCTGCCGGACCGCCTCGTCGACCGCTTCGTCCGGACCGTCGACAGGCTCTTCGAGTAGCGCGGTCGGCCGTCGAAGGCGCCGCCGGGGCGTGATTCCGCCGGGTCCGAAACGTCACGCCGCCTCGTGGCGTTCCGGGCGTTCATCGATCCCACGGAGACGGCCGTCCCGACTCCGTTCGCCGATCGCACCAGATCGGTTAGGACGCCCCGGCGCTGACGGTGACGCATGCGCGCGCTCGCAGGCGCCGTCGACTCGCAGTCGCTCTCCCTCCGAGTCGCGATGGCCGCGACGTGCGAGCCGTCGGGTGCGATCCACTCGAGCGAGCCGATCGGGATCGGGGTATTCCTGCTGATCGGACTGCTCGGCGGCGCCCACTGCCTCGGGATGTGCGGGCCGCTCGTGAGCACGTACGCCGACCGGATGCGAAGCGGCGGCGGCGGGGCGGGGTCCGGCCGACGCGGGGACCACCTCACCGTCCGCCAGGTGCGTCAGCACGCCCTCTTCAATATCGGACGGGCGGCGAGCTACGCCGCGATCGGGGCGCTGTTCGGCCTCGCCGGAAGCGTCGTCTTCGTCACCGGCCGGACGGTGACCACGGTCGCCGCGGACGTCCATGCGCTCTCCGGAATCCTGGTCGGTGGGGTCATCGTCGCCATCGGGCTGCGGTACGCGCTCCGATTGGAGATGCAGTCGATGCCCGTTCCCGGGGTAGACAGGGCGTCCGCGTTCGTCACCGGGCGGATCGTTCCGCGGGTGGACGAGTGGGTCGGCGACTGGCGCATCACCGGGCTCGGCGCGGCACACGGCCTCCTCCCCTGTCCGCTGTTGTACCCGGCGTTCCTGTACGCCTTCGTCCAGGGGAGCGCGCTCGGGGGCGCGGTCGCGCTCGGAGCGCTCGGACTCGCCACGGTCCCGGCGCTGCTCCTGTTCGGAACGGTGTTTCAGTCCGTCCGCGTCGAGACGCGGCTCCGGATGCATCGCGTCCTCGGCGTCGCGTTCGTCGCGCTCGGTTACATCCCGCTCCAGCACGGGCTTGCGACCCTCGGCGTGCCGCTGCCGCATCCGCCGATACCGTACTACTC
>CAZNOA010000360.1:0-2015 GCA_964574565.1 uncultured Halobellus sp.
CAGTGACTGAACGGGTGGAAACACAGTGACTGAACGGGTGGAAACACAGTGACTGAACGGGTGGAAACACGGTGGGTTACGCCCACGAGTGAGAGTCCAACGGACTCCGATAGGTAGTATCAGTCGAGACAGCCCTGAACGATTTCGAGCGCCTCTTCGCGGTCATCCCAGTCGACGAACACGGCGACCGAGGTCGCGCTCGTGATAAGGTCGATGATGTTGATTCCCGCGTCGGCGAGCGGAGCGATGATCTCTTGAATGACGCCGGACTGATTGGGGAGTTCACCGCCCGTCACCCGAATGACGGCGATGGGGTCGGCGACTGTCACGGACGAGAGCGCTTCGTCTGTGACGACGGCCTCGTGGAGGTGCGCTTCGGCGGTCTCCGCCTCGTCGACATCGACGTAGAAGGTGACCGAGTCCATCCCGGAGGCGACCGCATCGATGTTTATCTCCTCTTCTCGAAGGGCGTTCGCGAGCTGCGAGAGGATTCCGGACCGGTTCCGGATCGCGCGACCGGCGATAGTGAGGCAGGCCAGAGGCTCTTCGCGCATGTCGATGAGGCTCTCGAACTGCCCCTCGACTCGCGTGCCGCCTCTGAGTAGATCGCCGTGTTGATAGTGGACGACACGGACGTCTAACCCTTCGTCCTTGTATGAGAGAGCGGATGGAGCGACGACCTCCGCACCGCGGAACGAGAGGTTTCGCAGCTCGTCGACGGTGATCCGACCGACGTTCCGCGCGCCCTCGACCACGCGGGGATCGCCCGTCATCACCCCTTCGACGTCGGTGACGATGACGACCTCGTCCGCGTCCATGTAGTTGCCGAGCATGACCGCGGTCGTGTCGGAGCCGCCGCGCCCTAGCGTGGTGACGTTACCGTCGTGGTCTTCCGCGAGGAAGCCGGTGATTATCGGCACGACGCCGTCGAGACGGTCTGCGAGCGCCCGGGCCCGCTTTTTCGTCTCCTCGACGTCGACCTCTCCGAGCTCGTTGGTGATGACCGGCCAGTCAGGGTGACCGGGTTCGAGAAAGACCGCGTCGATATCGCGGACCGAGAGCGCGGCTTTGAGCATCCTGACGCTGGTCCGTTCGCCCATCGAGACGATTTCGGCGCGGTCGGCGTCGTCAGTCTCGAACGTGATGTCGTCGAGGAGTTCGTCGGTCGTCGACCCCATCGCGCTGGCGACGACGGCGATTTCGTGGCCCGCCTCGACCGCGTTTGCGACGGAGTCAGCGGCGCGTTCGATCCGGTCGCCACTACCGAGACTCGTTCCTCCGAACTTGGCGACTACGCGCATACGGCCACCCCCTTATGAGCCGATCCGACTGCGGTCGAGGGAAGTGCTGCCGTCCACAGGAACGATGCCGTTCGTCGGGGTAGTGCCGTCCGTGATGAGAGAGGAGAACGGGATGAAGACCCCGATCTTGCAGTGTGATCGATGAGCATGAGCGCTCGTAGCAGAGGAAGCCGCATAACTGTGTCTTCTTAGAAAATAGTCAAATATATGACTAACCTATCCAGGAGGATTTCTAAATCACTGGTTTCGTGCGTTGAAAAGACGGTTTGAGTGAGTGTTGCGATGGGAGTTAATGCAAATGCGTATTATTGTATAGTAGAGATGTCTGAGACAGCGGTGCGGGCTACTCGTCGGAGATGCCCCAGGCGTCGGGCATTTCGATCACGTATCGCCCGTCTTCTTGCAGAGAGATAATATACTCTTGGCGGTCGTACAGCTCCATGAGGTTGAGCTCGTATTTGCCGGGACTCACGATTCGAATGCTTTCGAACTGTTCGTTGAGCTCGTCGCGAAGCTCACCGATGTCGGGTCGCGGCTCCGTTGAGGCATCGGATTCAGGAGAGTCGACGTCACGACTCGCTCTGTCGAGTTCGTCGGGAGAGACGACGTCCGAACGAGCGCTCGCTTGGGCGGTGTCCTCGTCGCTTCGTTCACTGACGCGCTCGGTGCCGCCCGAGCGATCGGTCTGTGTCGACTCGCTCGGTGGCGAACCGC
>CAZNOA010000361.1:0-2012 GCA_964574565.1 uncultured Halobellus sp.
CCAGCCGCCTCGTCGCGAGTGGGGAGCTTGCAGGCGAACGCACACTGCGAGCAGGTCCCCTTCTTGTACTTCTTCTCTTCGACGCGGTCGCCGGAGATCCCCGCCGCACCCTCGAAGGAGGTCTCCGAGAAGTAGTACGAGGGGAGGGCGTCGACCTCGTTCGCGAGTTCGGTGACGCTCGCCGTCCCCTGACGTTTCATGATCGAGTCGGAGGTCGCGGCCTCGCGGTGGACCTCGCCGGCATCGTCGGGCCAGTCGAGGTCGATCTCGGCGTCGGCGTCGCCGTCGAAGGTGAGCGCCTTCACCCCCTTCCCGCCGAGGACCGCCCCGAGTCCGCCCCGGCCGAACGCGCGCGTGTCGGAGGTCATAATCGACGCGAACCGCACGCCGTTCTCGCCCGCCGGGCCGACGCAGGCGACGTGTTCGGGCTTCAGACCGTGGCTCTCCGCGAAGCGGTCGGACACCGTCGAGACCTCCGCCTCCGCGAGCTCCGGCACGGCTTCGAACTCGACGGTCGGGCTCCCGTCGTCGCCGATCTCGCGGACGTGCACGGCGAGCAGCTCGTCGCTCTCGCCGACGATCTCGACGGCGGCGTACCCCGCGCCGGTGAAGTTCCGCGAGAGGAACCCCCCGGCGTTCGAGGAGAGCAGCCCGTTCGTGAGCGGCGAGAGCCCCGTGGCGGCCATCCGTCCGGTGTACGAGGTCGTCGAGTACTGCATCGGGCCGGTCGAGAAGTAGAGTCGGTTCTCCGGACCGAGCGGATCCGCGTCGAACGGGATCCGGTCGTACGCGAGCGACGTGTTGAGCCCGCGACCGCCGACGAACTCAGCCAGTCGGCCGTCCATGGCCGTCGTCGACGCCGTCCGCTCGGTCAGATCGATCGTCAGCAGCGGTCCCTGCGCGTGTCTCATACGGGTACCCAGCAAGTGGACGGCGATAAAACTCCGGGTGTTCGGTATCGGTTCGGCGCGCGTCCGTTCGCGCTCACCCGCTCGCGGGTGGGTCGTACATCTACCTTATATATCCAACACGTGGTGTGTCACCGCGTCGGCGCCCGACTCGGCCGTGTCGAGGGTCGCGACGCGGAAGACGTCGTCCGCGCCGTCGACGGGGATCGGGAGCCCGCCGGGGTTCACCCGAACCGTCCCGTCGCGCGCCTCGACGCCGTGCGCGTGGGTGTGGCCGTGGAACACGTAGTCGTAGTCGCCGCAGTCGACGAGGGCGTCGACGACGGGCCGACTCGTCCCGTGAGCGACCGCGACGTCGACCGACTCGGCGCCCGCTCCCCCGCCGAGCGAGAGCGTCCCCGCCTCGCCGAGGTACGTGCCGAACGACTCGACGGTCGACTGGACCGCCCACTCGCCGTCGTTGTTGCCGCGGACAGCGTAGAAGTCGGGGGCGTCAGGACCCCCCACGTCGAACGGCGTCACCGAAAACGGGGCGACGAAATCGCCGCAGTGGACGACGACGTCCGCTCCCTCGCGGTCGAACAGCGCCACGGCCGCCTCGACGGCGGCGAGGTCGTCGTGCGTGTCGGAGACGATACCGATTCGCATAGGCGGCGTTGACGTCGAAACGGGATAAAACCGGATCGTTCGGTGCCCGGTTCGCGCCGTCACTCTCTCGCGAGTATTTAAAAAACACGGTTCAAAATCGGATTCTCACGGACAGCACATACTGACCCTTTGTTAAACTCAACGACCGCGGAGTGTGAGTCGTGATGAGTAACGAGAACGGATCCGGCCGACGCACGACTTCCAGACGCAAGTTCCTCTCGGTGACGGCGGCGCTCGGAGCCGCGGGGCTCGCGGGGTGCTCCGGTCCGCAGGTGAGCGGTCGCTCCGGAGCCGAGACGGCAGCCGGCGACGAGCGAGTCGCCGAACAGGTGTCGGAGTGGTCCGGGAGCGATTCGACGGCCGTCGAGACGGATTACCCGTACACCGCGCCGCCACAGACCATCGACCTCGACGAGACCGACGGCGCGGTGACGCTCTCGACGGAGGCGTGTCGCC
>CAZNOA010000362.1:0-2012 GCA_964574565.1 uncultured Halobellus sp.
GACCGCCGCGCCCGCTGCCGCGGCCCGCGAGAGCACCTCCGCGAGCGAGAGGTACTGGTCGGAATCCTCGTCGACGCGGAACGCGTGCCACGTCGCGACCCCGTAGCTCCCGATGTCGCCCGCGGCCCGCCGCCGCTCCAAGCGCTCGAAGGCGTCTTCTAACGCGTCGTACACCGCCTCGGGCGATCGGACCGCGAGCTGCGTCTCGGGGTTGTGAACGTAGTAACAGTCGATCGTGTCGAGGCCGAGCCGCTCCAGCGATCGGTCGAGCGACCACTCCAAGAACTTCGGCGTGATGGCGTGTGAGCCGCTCGCGAGGTCGTCGCGGTCGACAATTCCCGGCTCGACGAACCGGTCACGGACGTAAGCGCCGGGGTCCGAGGGGCGCTCGCCGTCGAAGGGGACGAAGCCGCCCTTCGTCGCCACCACGACCGCGTCGCGATCGATCGGCGAGTTCCGGACCGCCTCGCCGACGACCCGCTCGGCGCGCCCGCACCGATAGTTGGCGGCGGTGTCGACGTGGTTGACACCGGAGCGGAGCGCCAGATCGATCGACTCGCGGTAGGCGTCGTCGACCGCGGGCGTCGGGTCGCCGAGGTACGTTCCCAGCCCGATACTTGAGACGACGCCCGGTCCGAAGCGCCTGAAGTACGTCCGGCCGAACGCGTCGCCGAACTCGTTGCGGTAGCCCCAGAGGGCGTCGCGGGTCGCCATACTCGGCCGGTCGGCTTACCGAGATAAAAGTTGCGCGCGTCAGGTCGGGCGGCGGGGTCCCGGGTCGGTCGCCATTGCCGTGTCAGACGTCCGCATGACGCCGACACAACGACTATACGCGGTCCGGGAGTCGATCGGACAATGGCCTCGCTCACCGATCACCTGTCCGACCTCGTCGCGGACGCTGACGCCGTGCTGCTGTTCTCGCCGACGAGTTCCTTTTATCACCGGTTCGAGGACGGCGACACCGAGGTCGTCGTCGTCTCTCCCGATAACGACGTCGGCGCCGACACCTTCGTCGAACTCCCGCTCCCGTTCGACAACGTCAAGGACCGGATCCGGTTCGGGATCGAGGGCTCGATGGACGCCGATCTCGTCTCCGAGGGCGACGAAGTCGTCTGTATCGCCTCCGTCTTCGACGCCGGCTCGGACGCGGTGATCCGCGTCACCGTCGACGAGACGGTCCACACCGGCATCTACGACCTGTTCGTCAACTCGCGGGCCGAGCCGAGCGTCATCCGCGACGTGTTCGAGGTCGCGATCGAGCTCGGCCAAAAGGGACAGAAAGGGAAGCCGGTGGGCGCGCTGTTCGTCGTCGGCGACGCGGGCAAGGTGATGAACAAGTCCCGTCCGCTGAGCTACAACCCCTTCGAGAAGTCTCACGTCCACGTGGGCGACCCCATCGTCAACGTCATGGTCAAGGAGTTCTCCCGGCTCGACGGCGCCTTCGTCGTCTCCGACTCCGGGAAGATCGTCTCCGCGTACCGCTACCTCGAACCGGGCGCCGAGGGCGTCGACATCCCGAAGGGGCTCGGCGCCCGCCACATGGCCGGCGGCGCGATCACGCGGGACACGAACGCGACGTCGATCGTGCTCTCAGAGTCGGACGGGCTCGTCCGAGCGTTCAAGGCGGGTGAGCTCGTTTTGGAGATCGATCCGGAGGAGTACTGACACCGATGTCCGCGGTCCCGACCGCCGTCTCGGAGTTCGTCGCGGCCGTCCCCGACCGGATCTGGCTCGCGCTGTTCGTGCTCCTCTTCGGCCTGTTCGCGGCGTTGGTCGTCGGCGCTATCAACCGGCGGCTCCTGACGAGAGCCGGGGTTCCGGAGGTGATCGAGGGGACCGCCTTCGAGCGGACCGCCCGCGAGTTCGACACCTCGACCGTCCGCATCCTCGCGAAGCTGTCCAGCTACTTCATCGTCGCCGTCGCGGTCGTCGTCGCGCTCACCGTCGCCGAAATACGGTACCTCGAACAGTTCTGGGCCGAGGTCGCCGCCTTCCTCCCGCAGCTGTTCGTC
>CAZNOA010000363.1:0-2011 GCA_964574565.1 uncultured Halobellus sp.
CGTTGCGGTGGACCTCGATCCGGTCGATCGTCGGGTTCGAGCGGATCGACCCCCGAAGGTACCCGCCGATCGTGTCGTCGACGGCGGTGATCGACCACCGAGTCGGAACCAGCCGCCGGTTCGCTCCCTGCCCGAGCGCGCCGGCCGAGAGGATCGCGTTGATGTCGTACACGTCGAACCCCCGTCGGTACAGATACGTCATCGCCCCTTCCGCCCGCCAGTCGTCGTCCTCGAGCGTCTTCTCGACCGGTCGCGGCACGTGCGGGTTCTCGCCCAGTTCGGCCGTGCGAGCCGCCGCCCGGGGCCCGGTCGGCGTTTTGATGTCTTCGGTGCCGACCTCGAAATCGAGGTCCGGAGTCCCGTCCAGCCCGATCTCGACGTCGACCGGCCGGTCCGCGATCGCGACCTCGCGCTGGACGCCGAGCCAGCCGTCCCACGCGTCGTGGACGCTCCCCGAGCCGTCGGTGCCGACGTCGTCGACGGCGATCCCCCGCGTCGAGTTGAGCAGGCTCGTCCGCCGGTCGAACACGTCGGTGATGGAGACCCCCTCCTCGTACCACGCCGCGGAGGTCTCGAACCGCTCGGCCCGCTCCTCGCGGCCGACCGGCGCGAGCAGCCCGGTCGAGACGTTCGGGTAGTTCGAGCGACCGACGAAAATGGAGGGCGAGACGCTGCCGACCACCGCGTCGTCGGAGACGTGCTCCTCGAAGCGCCGCTCGAAGGAGTCGAGGTGGTCGACGATCCCGTAATCCTTCTCGGCGGCGAGGCGCCGCCGCTCGGCGCGCTCGTTCGCCTCGAATTCGATGAACTCGTCGAGCCGCATTCGATCCGCGGTTCGTCCCGCGACGGCTTGAACGTTGCTGGGGCCGGCGAGGGTATATAAAACGCCGGGCGGCGCCGCTCGAACCCGTTAGCTATGGATACCCATCGCTTCGATCTGCTCCTGGTATCGGTTGCGGATGGTGACTTCGGTCACCTGCGCGACGTCGGCGACCTCGCGTTGGGTCTTCTTTTCGTTACAGAGCAGCGAGGCGGCGTAGATCGCGGCGGCGGCGTAGCCGGTCGGCGACTTCCCGGAGAGCAGCCCCTGTTCGGCGGTCGTCTCGATGATCTCGTTGGCCTTCGACTGGACCTCCTCGCTGAGTTCGAGCTCCGAAGAGAACCGAGGGACGTACTTCTTCGGGTCGACAGGCCGCATCTCCAGGCCCAGCTCCTGAGAGATGTAGCGGTACGTCCGGCCGATCTCCTTGCGATCGACCCGCGAGACCTCGGATATCTCTTCGAGGCTTCGGGGGATCCCTTCCTTGCGACAGGCGGCGTACAGCGCGGCGGTCGAGACGCCTTCGATCGACCGGCCGCGGATCAGGTCCTCGTTGAGGGCCTGCCGGTAGATGACGGACGCGACCTCGCGCACCGACCGGGGGACGCCGAGCGCGCTCGCCATCCGATCGATCTCCGAGAGCGCGAACTGGAGGTTGCGCTCGCCGGCGTCCTTCGTCCGAATCCGCTCCTGCCACTTGCGTAGGCGGTGCATCTGTGACCGCTTCTTCGAGGAGATCGATCGGCCGTAGGCGTCTTTGTCCTTCCAGTCGATCGTCGTCGTCAACCCCTTGTCGTGCATCGTCTTCGTCGTCGGCGCACCGACGCGGGACTTCTCTTGTCGCTCGGAGTGATTGAACGCGCGCCACTCCGGCCCGGGGTCGATCTGCTCTTCCTCGACGATGAGCCCGGTCTCCTCGTGTATCAGTTCTCCGTCGGCCGTCCGGGTGAGCTCCTCGGGGTCAAACGCGTCGGGGTCTAACTCCTCGGGGTCTAACTCCTCGGAATCGACCCCCTCGGCGTCGGTTTCGTCGGCGTCTTCGTCGCGGATGCGCTGCCGGTCGTGATCCCGTTGCCGGGTTGGCCGTGTCATCGCATTTATATACTAATTTGACCGTTTAACTTAAAAGTTCGTGACGATCGGGGCGTGCGGGATCGGCCCGCCTTCCGCACCGCCGCTCCGCTCGCCCCC
>CAZNOA010000364.1:0-2007 GCA_964574565.1 uncultured Halobellus sp.
CGCGAGCGAAAGGTGTGTGAGTCCGTCGGAAAGATGATCGCGAACGGGCTCCACTCGGTCGAGACGACCCGCATTCTGACGACCGACCGCGTGGTGGAGCTGTCGGTGGCGATCAGCGACCCGTCGTTCACCCTCTCGCAGATCGCAGACGCCGTCGGAGGACCGATCGAACACCTCGGAACGACGCGGCTCGACGACGACGCCTGCGAGCTGTACCTCAGGACCGAGACGGAGAGCGGTTCGGACCGCGACCTGAGCGGGCTGGAAGCGCTCGAGTTCGTCGAGTCGATGCGGTGCGTCTCCGAGACGGACAACGACGTCACCTTCGCGGTCACCGCGACGGAGTCCCCGCCGCTGACGCGACTCGCGGAACACGGCGGCGTCGTCGTTGAGGCGACGGCGGAGGCGACGAGCGCCGAACTGACGATCGAGGCCCCGCCCGAGCAGGACGTCAGAGCCCTCCTCGACGTGTTCCGAGCCGACTACGAGGGCGTCGAGCTCCGCTCCCGAGTCGAGCGAGAGAGCCGCGACCGGAGCCTGACCGAGTTCGCAGCCGCCGTGGACGACCGGCTCACCGACAGGCAGCGCGCGGCGCTGAAGACCGCCGAGCTGAACGGGTACTTCGAGTGGCCGCGACCGGTCGACGGCTCCGAGATCGCCGAGCGGATGGGTATCACCAGACAGACCTTCCACCAACACCTCCGCGCGGCCGAACGGAAGCTGGTGGAAGCGTACGTCGATCCGCGCTCCGGAAGCTGACGGACGCGAGACGCGAGTCTGGGCGGTTCCCGGAACCCCGTCCGAAGGAAGCTGAAAACTGAAATATCAGCCGGCGTAAGCTCGAGACGAGATCGACCATGATGCGCGCACGCGACGCCGTTCACGTCGACGCCGATGTCGAATCGGTCTTCGAGTTCCTCGACGACCCGCACAACCACGCCGCCGTCACCCCCAGACTCAACGACGTCCGGGACATCGAGCGGTTGTCGAACGGCGGGAAACGGCTGTCGTACACCTACCAGATGGCCGGACTCGGGATCGACGGTGAGCTGGTTCAGACGGTACACGAGCCGAACGAACGGATGGTGTTCGAGCTCCGGGGGCGGTTGGAGGGCACGATAGACCTCTCGTTCGAACCGGCCGAAGACGGAACGACGCTGACGTACACCGCGGAGTACGACCTCCCGGAGAACGCCTTGACGTCGGTCGGTGAGCCCGTTATCCGCCGGTTCAACGAACGACAGCTACGCGCGACGCTCGACAACGTCGCGGCGCATTTCGCCTCCGACGAGGACTGAGACCCCCCTCGTTCGACGGAGCCGAGCGGCGGCTCGCCGCCGAAGAGCCGGTATGCAGCCGAAGTATTAAGAACGCGATTCCCTAAACCGTGGTATGGAACTGTTTCCCCTCCAGCTCGGTTTCGGTCTCGTCAGCGTCGGGATGCTCGCCCTGCTACTGGTCGTCGTCACCCTCTGGCAGTCGTTCGCGATCGTCGACGCCTACGAGAAGGAGGCGCTGACGGTGTTCGGCGAGTACCGAAAGCTGCTCGAGCCCGGCGTCCACGTCATTCCGCCGTTCGTCTCTCGGACGTACCCGTTCGACATGCGGACGCAGACGATCGACGTGCCGAGCCAGGAGGCGATCACGCGGGACAACTCGCCGGTCACCGCGGACGCGGTCGTCTACATCAAGGTGATGGACGCGAAGAAGGCGTTCTTGGAGGTCGACGACTACAAAAACGCCGTCTCGAACCTGGCGCAGACGACCCTCCGTGCCGTCCTCGGCGACATGGAGCTCGACGACACGCTGAACAAGCGGCAGGAGATCAACGCGAAGATCCGTAAGGAGCTGGACGAGCCGACCGACGAGTGGGGGATCCGCGTCGAGTCCGTCGAGGTCCGCGAGGTCAACCCCTCGAAGGAGGTCCAGCAGGCGATGGAGCAGCAGACGTCCGCCGAGCGCCGTCGCCGCGCGATGATCCTCGAAGCGCAGGGGGAACGCCGCTCC
>CAZNOA010000365.1:0-2007 GCA_964574565.1 uncultured Halobellus sp.
GACCTCCTCCAACCCCGAGGCGAAGGCGACGCCGATCGCCAGCCCCTCCGGGGCGTTGTGGAGGGTGATCGCGCCGCCGATGAGCAGCGCCTTGCGAAGCGTCGAGTCCGGGTCGTCGATGGGCGCGTTCGGGTCACCGAGGGAGGCGTCCGGAGCCGACTCGTTCGTCTCTCCGTCCGCTGTTGCGACCTCGACCGGGTCCGCCGAGTCGGCCGGCAGGGACATCGCCGCCGCGTCGTCCCCGGTCGCGCCCCCCTCCGGGAACCACTCGCGATACTCCGCGTGGAGGTGGGGGATGGCGTAGTTGCCGCCGAGCAGCACCAGCCCCCCGATGACGAGGCCGGCCATCACCGCGGCGAGGGTCCCCTCTTCCATCCCCGGAATGATCAGACCGAAGACGCTGGCTGCGACCATCAACCCGGCCGCGAGCCCCAGCGCAGCGTCATAAATCTGGTGCGTGACCCGAGCGCGAACGAACACGGGAAGCGCCCCCAGCCCGGTCGCGAGGCCGGCCACGCCGGTGACGGTTATCACCGTGAGGAGGTCGGTCATGTGCGGTGATTTCGCCCGATCACATATAAAAACGGGCGCTGGCTGCGGGCGAGGCGGTCCGAGCGCACTGACTTGTCACGGTCAGCGTGCGACGATCCGCCGCAGATCACCGCCGTACACCGCGACGACGACCCCCAGCGTCGCCGCCGTTCCGACCGGGAGCACGGCGAGCCAGCCGGCGGTGACTCCGACGCCGAACCGCGTCGCGAGGCCGACGGAGACCCACAGGCTCGCGGCCGCCGCGAGCGCGAGGAGGCCGCCGGTGACGCGTCGGTCTTCGCGGCCGAGCGCGACTCCGCCGCTCGCGCTGCCGGCCGCGAGGAGGTGAAAGCCGATCGCGAGCGGCCACGCCCGGATCGACGCCGGAAGCGACCCGAGGGGCCGGGGCTGATCGCGGAAGTACGCCCACACGGAATAGCCGTCGAAGCCGACTCCCGACCCGAGCGAGCCCGTGTTCAGGAACCCCCAGAGGCTCACGACCGTCAGGTCGCCGTCGGCGGGGACGACTGCCATCGGAACCGCGAGCAGCGCGATGACGGCGAACCAGCCGCGGCGACTGCTGACGGTCGGTGGACGCGTGGCGGACCCCGGTTGGTCACCTCGGTCTGCCGGTGTCTCAGACACGTCTCCGCCTCCGCTCCGTGCGGACAAGTATCTCCCGACGCGCAACGCTCTTTGAGCAGGGGGTCGCTTGATGGGATATGCGAGTCACCGTCATCGGCAGCGGCTACGTGGGAACCACGCTCGCGGCCTGCCTCGCGGACGCGGGCCACGACGTCACCGCCGTCGACATCGATTCCGATGTGGTCGCGGCGCTAAACGAGGGTCGCGCGGCGATCCACGAGCCGGGTCTCGACGACCTGCTAGCCGAGCACGCGGGTGACCGACTGCGGGCGACGACCGAGTACGACAGCGTCCCCGACGCCGACGTGACGTTCCTCGCGATCGGCACCCCCTCCCGCGAGGACGGGAGCATCGATCTCGGACCGCTGACCGCGGCCGCGGAGATGACGGGGGAAGCGCTGGCGAGTGGTCGCGACTCCCCGCCGGCGGACCCGGACGACCGCCACCTCGTCGTCGTCAAGAGCACGATCACGCCGCCGGGCGTCGCCGAGATCCGCGACGCGCTCCTGAAGGGTGCGGGCGACGCCGCGGACCGCGTCGAGCTCGCGACCAACCCCGAGTTCCTCCGCGAGGGCTCCGCGGTCGACGACTTCCAGCATCCGGACAAGCTCGTCTTCGGGACGGAGTCCGAGTGGGCAACAGAGCGGCTGGAGGCGCTGTACGCGCCGCTCGTCGCCGCGACCGACGGGGACGTTCCGGTCGTCAGGACCACCCCCGAGACGGCGATGATGATCAAGTACGCGAACAACGCCGCCCTCGCGTCGAAGATCTCGCTCGCGAACGACCTCGGCAACATCTGCAAACAGTTTGGGATCGACGCGTACGAGGTGA
>CAZNOA010000366.1:0-2005 GCA_964574565.1 uncultured Halobellus sp.
TGGCGTGGGTGGCCGACTTCGACTCGCGGCGACTCCACGAGATCGTCGTCGAACTCGTCGTCGAGCTGATGGAACACGCCGTGAGTCACGCCGAGGACGACGAGGCGCTGTCCGCGTTCGAAGAGGAGATGGTCGCGTTCGACGTGAGCGAGTTCGTCGAACAGTACCGGGCCGAGCGCGACCTCGAGGCCGAGGACCCCTACGCATAGTAGCCGACGCAGGCGAAAGGCCGAAAAACCGTGAGCGCCCGCGACGGGGGCCCTGTCTGACGTTTGTCCGACTCCTGTCTCACTGAACCCTATATGTTCGGGACCCATATGTAAGACGTATGAGAGCCGGTGAATACGACCGGTACGACCGAATCCGCGGCGTGCTCGCCGAGGCCGACGAGCCGCTGACCGCGAGAGAGGTCCTCTCGCTCGCCGGCGAGTGCGAGGACCTCGACAGTCCGCATCAGGTCGCGACCGTGCTGGGTCGGTGGGCCGAGCGCGGTGAGGTCGAGGTCATCGCGGAGCGGCCGTACCGGTATCGCCTCGATACCTGACGGGGATCGACCGCGCGACGGGGTTCGAGAACACCGGCGGCCACTTGGAGCGGGTCGAGAATACCGGTAGCCGGAGCTTCACCGCGGGAACGACGGCCGACCGCGCGTTATTGTTCGATACCCGGCCCCACTTATGCTACTCTATCACGTGCGGTACGTGTCTGCATACCTTGCGAAAATCGCAAAGTTGCTGCGAGATTCGTACTTTATCGCCGACCTTATTACGATGAGCGTACTCCGTCGCGATAATGAGCGAGGACCGGACCATTCTACTCATCGGCAGCGGACCGATCCAGATCGGGCAGGCGGCGGAGTTCGACTACTCCGGTGCCCAGGCGTGTCGTGCCCTTCAGGAGGAGGGTGCCCGCGTCGTGTTAGTGAACTCGAACCCGGCGACGATCATGACCGACCCGGAGACGGCAGACCGGGTGTACATCGAGCCGATCACTCCCGAGGCTATTTCGGAGGTCATCCGGATCGAAGAGCCCGACGGCGTCATCGCCGGACTCGGCGGCCAGACGGGGCTCAACGTGACCGCCGAACTCGCCGAACAGGGGATTTTAGAGGAATACGACGTGGACGTGATGGGAACGCCGCTGGACACTATCTACGCCACCGAGGACCGCGACCTGTTCCGCCAGCGGATGGAAGCGATCGGCCAACCCGTCCCCAAATCGACGACCATCTCACTCGACGAGGGCGAGTCCGTCACGGACTTCGACGAGGGGGCGCTCCGCGAGCGCGTGCAGCAGGCGGTAGATACGGTGGGCGGACTCCCCGTCATCGCCCGGACGACGTACACGCTCGGCGGTTCGGGCTCCGGCGTCGTGGACGAGTTCGAAGAGCTCGTCGAGCGCGTCCGCAAGGGGCTCCGGCTCTCCCGGAACAGCGAGGTGCTGATCACCGAATCGATCGCCGGCTGGGTCGAACTCGAGTACGAGGTGATGCGGGACGCCGCCGACTCCTGTATCATCATCTGCAACATGGAGAACATCGATCCGATGGGGATCCACACCGGCGAGTCGACCGTCGTGACCCCATCACAGGTGATTCCGGACGACGGCCACCAAGAGATGCGCGACGCCGCGCTCGGCGTCATCCGCGAACTCGGCATTGAGGGCGGCTGTAACATCCAGTTCGCGTGGCGCGACGACGGCACGCCCGGCGGCGAGTACCGCGTGGTGGAAGTGAACCCCCGCGTCTCGCGCTCCTCCGCGCTCGCGTCGAAGGCGACCGGCTACCCGATCGCCCGCGTGACCGCGAAGGTCGCCCTCGGCAAACGGCTCCACGAGATCGACAACGAGATCACCGGCGAGACGACAGCCGCCTTCGAGCCAGCCATCGACTACGTGGTGACGAAGGTGCCGCGCTGGCCCATCGACAAGTTCGATGACGTCGACTTCGAACTCGGGACGGCGATGAAATCGACGGGCGAGGCGATGGCGATCGGTCGGAACTTCG
>CAZNOA010000367.1:0-2000 GCA_964574565.1 uncultured Halobellus sp.
CGTCATCTTTCTTATTAGTTGTTCTATTAATACTTCTAGTTATTTCCGCGGTTGCTCCAGGATGGATCGCCAATTACACGCCGTTGTGGGGTGCTGAGAACGGGATAATTAGACAGATATTCCTCCCGGGGATAGTAGCCGTACTTGCGGCTCAGTTGGCCAGTCTCGCAGCGAGTCTCATATTACTGAACGAGCTGGGTGTGGACCCCCTGGAGTCGCGAGTGTATCGTCGTGCGTAGTCACGTGTCGTACCTAGTCACGCCAGCAGGCTCTCGCCGGTCATCTCCGCCGGCTCGTCGAGTCCGATCAGCTCCACGATCGTCGGCGCGATGTCACAGAGCGAGCCGTCCTCGCGGATCCGTCGGCCGCCGTCGTCGCCGTCTGGAGTCAGGTAGACGAACGGGACCGGGTTGTACGTGTGGGCGGTGTGGGGAGCCTCGGCGGTTCCCATGTCGTCGGCGTTACCGTGATCGGCCGTGACGATCGCGTGGCCCCCGGCGTCGGCGACGGCGCCGAGCAGGCGGTTCAACTGCGCGTCGACGGCTTCGACCGCCTCGACGGCGGCGTCGAAGTCGCCGGTGTGACCGACCATGTCCGGATTGGCGTAGTTCAGGACCATGAGGTCCGGGTCGTCGCGCTCGATGGTCCCGACCGCCTCGTCGGTGAGCTCCGGTGCCGACATCTCGGGTTGGCGGTCGTAGGTCGCGACGGCCGGGCTCTTCACGATCTTCCGCATCTCGCCGGGGAACTTCACCTCGCGGCCGCCGTTGAGGAAGTACGTCACGTGCGGATACTTCTCGGACTCGGCGATCCGGAGCTGACTCAGCCCGGCGTCGGCGACGACCTCGCCGATCGTGTTCTCGGGGATCTGCGGCGGGAACGCGACCGGAAAGTCGAACGTCTCGTCGTACTCCGTCATCGTCGTCAGCCGGATATCCGGCCGGTCGAGCGAGAAGTCCCACTCGGGTCTCGTGCCCGTGAGCAGCCGGACGAGCTGTCGGGCGCGGTCCGCCCGGAAGTTGAAGAAGATCACCGCGTCGCCGTCATCGAGCTTGCCTCGATGGCTCGATGAGCCCTGCTCGTCGGCGCCGGCCGGCTCCCCGGAGACCAGCGTCGGCTCGATGAACTCGTCGGTCTCGCCGCGCGCGTGGGCGGCCACCGCCGCCGAGACGGCGGTGTCGGCTTCGTAGGGCGCCTCTCGGTTCACGATAGCGTCGTACGCCTTTCGCGTTCGGTCCCAGTTCTCGTCGCGGTCCATCGCGTGATATCGACCCGTCACCGTCGCGACGTGGCCGGTTCCGCGCTCGTCGGCCTTCGCGGTCACGTCCGCGAGAAAGCCGTCGGCGATCTCCGGGGCGGTGTCGCGCCCGTCCGTGAACGCGTGCGTCGTCGCCGGCACCTCGGCGTCGGCGGCGGCGTCGATCAGCGCCAACAGGTGTTCGATATCGGAGTGGACGCCCCCGTCCGAGAGGAGCCCCACGAGGTGGACCCGCCCGCCCGTCGATTTCGCGTGGTCGAGCGCCGCGGCGATCGCGTCGTTGTCCGACAGCGACCCCTCGGCGAGCGCGTCCGTGATACGCGTGTACGACTGTTTCACGACCCGTCCCGCGCCGATGTTCAGGTGGCCGACTTCCGAGTTCCCCATCTGTCCTTCGGGGAGCCCGACGCGCCGCCCGTGGGCGACGAGGCGACCGTCGGCGCCGCGCTCGGTCGCGGCGTCGAACGCCGGGGTCTCGGCCGCCTTCACCGCGTCCAGTCGGTCGTGGTCGCCGAGCCCCCAGCCGTCGAGAACGACAAGTGCGGTTCGCATGGGTGGACGTGTCTGTGCCCGGATATCTACCCTTCGCTTCGGCGGGGTGCCGATGTCGCTTCGAACCCCCGGCGTGGACGGTGCCGTCGGCCGCAGTCGAACGGCGCAGACCGAGGAAGTCATCCTTTTATTTGTTCGACGCTAACCATACGTTAATGGACTCCGCGGTACTGCTCGATCTCCTCGGTAA
>CAZNOA010000368.1:0-1994 GCA_964574565.1 uncultured Halobellus sp.
GTGTTTCCACCCGTTCAGTCACTGTGTTTCCACCCGTTCAGTCACTGTGTTTCCACCCGTTCAGTCACTGCTGTCCGGTCCGAACCGATATCGAGTGGTCGAACGCCCCTCGAAACGCGGTCCCGACCCGACCGGTTCAAATCCGATTCCCTCGACCACCGATCCTGACTGCTCGTCGTCCGGAACCACGACTTCGACGGCCAACTCCTCTCTACTCGCGAATCGTTGCGGCTCCTCGAACAGCCGATGAACCACCGAATCACGTCCCTCAAAATCCGTCACGTGAACGGCTCCGTCGTAGACGTCGAACGCAATGAACCCGTCTATGGTAGCGGTGTCTGACCCGGACGCGGCATCGGTCTCACCGCCGGATCCGCCTCCTTCACCGTCGGACCCCTCTCCCGTCTCGTCGTCCGAGACGGCGACCCGAACGGAGCGGTCGTGGATCATGTTGATAACCGCCTCTCGCGGCCGATCGACGGCGGTAGCCAGCGCCTCGGCGTCGGACTCGAGTGCGTCACGGATCCGCATACTACGGCTACTTGACGCGAGCGTATAAAATCGCCGTCCGAGACTATACAGTTTTAAACGATCAGCCGACACAGACCGTGACATGAGCAAACCCACTAAGATCGTTCTCGGAACGATCAGCGTGTCGGCGTTCCTCTCGATCCTCATCATCCTCTCGTACGTCTTCGGTTGATGTTCTCGACGCGTCCGCTCGACGACGAACTCGCGGCGGTGCGGGACCGACACGCGCCGGGATCGCCCGTCGTTGACGTCGCGACCGATTTCGAGACGCTGCCGCCGGCCGCGGCGGAGGACCTCGGTCTGTTCGTCGACGGACTCTCGCCCGCGTCGTTTCCGATCGAGTGGCTCCCCGACGCCGTCCCGGACGTTCTCCGTACCTATGCGGGACCGACGTTCACGGTCGGACTACCCGGCGACGGAACCGTCGTCCGGACGACACAGACCGATCCCCACGCCGTCCTCGTAAAGCAGCGGGCCGAGGGCACGCCGGACGACTTCCTCGCGTTCCTGATCGCCGACCGCTTGGTACAGATCGGAATCACTCCGTCGATCGGGTCGCTACCGAACACGGAGTCGCCCCCCAGCGCCGAATCGCCCCCCAGCGCCGAATCGCCCCCCAGCGCCGAATCGCCCCCCAGCGCCGAATCGCCCCCAAACGCGGAATCACCTCACCTCCCGGAGAGCTTCCTCCCGTTCTTCGGAGAGCGGTATCTCGATCTTGATGCCGCGATCCGTCGCCCCGACACCGAGACGGGCGCGTCGACGACCGGATACGGACCGAACGACGTTTTTCAGGTGGCTACCGCGCTGTTCGACGCGTGGATCGGCCTCCACACGCGAGACGTCTTCGCGTCGTGGGGCGGAACTCGTCCACGGCTGTTCGACGCCTGGCGCGACGCGGGCGACAGACTCCGCGGTCGCCTCGACGACCTTCCCGGCGAAGTCGCTCGCGGACAGACCGATTTCCCGAGTGCGACGGAGTACGCCTGTTCGGCGGTCCGGCACGGTCTCGACCTCCCGGCGCCGTTCGCCGCGCTCGATACTTCGGCGTACCGTGATCGCGGCGCTCCCTATGCGGTAAAGTGGGCGGAGAAGACGTTCGAATCGATGGCTGAAGGGACAGCGTAGGCGCCGGTCGGGAGCGTTTCGCTGTCGGTCGCGACGTTACCGCCGGCGACTGCGAGTTTCCAACGGCGACTGCGGCGTTCTCAGAAGTCGACGGTGACGTTCCCGTCGCCGTCGAGTTCGACGACCCCTTCGAACAGCTCTCGGAACCGGTTGAGCGTCGCGACCTCGTGAACCTCCTCGGAGAGGTGAAAGATACCGACCGCGTCGTGTTCCTCGAGGAGATCGAGGATCTCCGCGGCGGCCTCAAACACCGCATCGTCGTCGGCGTAGTACGCCATTTCGGTGAGCGAGTCGACGGAGACGCGTCGCTTCCCCTCGTTTTCGGTCAGGAATCG
>CAZNOA010000369.1:0-1985 GCA_964574565.1 uncultured Halobellus sp.
CCGAGATCCGCAGCGCCTCCTTACAGCTCCCCCAGAAGCCGCCGCCGGAGATCCCGCAAGTGACCGCGACGCACGTCGCGATCGGTGGCGTGAGCCCCGCGAGGATCGCGGCGTAGAAGACGAAGAAGTGCGCCGCGAGGTCCGGGACGAAGAACTGGCTGATCAGCGTCGGGGCGACGAGCAGCGCGACGACCGTGTACGCCGCGGTCGTCGGCATCCCCAGCCCGAGGATGATACAGATGATCATCGCGAGGATCACCGCGATGATCATCACCCCGCCGGACAGGTCGAGCAGCGTCAGCGAGATGGCGGTCGGGACGCCCGTCGCCATCAGGATGTCGACGACGCCGTTGATCGCCGCGAGGATAATCGTCACCGGCGCGACGACGATGACGCCCTCGCGGAACCCGTCGACGGTCTGTTCCATCGTCTCGAAGAACGTCTCTTTCTGGCTCTCCCCGTCGAGTGCAGCTTGCACGAGCGGGATCGTCACGCCGAAGAACACCATCGACGCGGCAGTCCACAGCGCGGCCGTCATCACGGTGTACTGTAACACGCCGAGGACGTAGATGAGGATGAGCAGCGGGATCCCGTATTTGAGTGATTCGAGCAGGATCGCGCGCTGGCTCATCGGTTCGCCGATGACGCCTTTCATTTCGGGGTCGTCGATCTGCGGCGCGGCCACGTAGTGGACCGCGATGATGATCGAGACGACGAGGATGACAGCCGGGATCAGCCCGGCGATGACGACGTCGACGTAGGAGATGCCGGTGATGAGCGACGCCATGATGAACGCCCCCGCGCCCATCACGGGCGGGAGCACCTGTCCGGCCGTCGACGCGACGGCCTCGATCCCGCCCGCCGTCTCCGGCTCCACGCCGTTCTCTTTCATCAGCGGGATCGTGAACGAGCCGGTCATTCCCGCGTTCGCCGTCTGGCTCCCGTTGACCGAGCCGATGACGGCGCTGGCGAGGACGGCCGTCTGTGCGATCCCCGAGTCGACGTATTTCGCCGACCGGACCGCCAACCGCAAGATGAGATCGAACGCCCCGTACGCCTTCAGCAGTCCCGCGTACAGGAGGAACAGGGCGATCCATGCCGCCACGAGCCGTGTGAGGAACCCGTAGAAGCCGTCGACGCTCACCACGAGGATCCGGAGGATGCGGGTTCCGGAGAGTCCGCCGTGGCTCAGGGCACCGGGCATGAACGGACCGGCGAGCCCGTACCCGATCCCCGCGAGCACGACGATCAGGAACGTCATGCCGAAGGAGCGCCACGTCAGGTAGATAATCGCGAGCGTGAACGCGAACGCCATCACGAGCTCCGGCTGGGTCGCGCGACCGACCGAGTCGATGGCGACCCGCTGGTAGTTGACGAACAGGTACGCGCTCGTGGCCAACGAGACGACACCGGACCCCACGAGCAGACCGACCTCGAGCCAGTTGCGTTCGATGAGCGGCTCGTCGAGCTCGTAGATGACGTACAGCCCGAGGATTCCGCCGAGGAACGCGACCGCGTACTGCCCCCGCGGCATCAGCTGGGTGTACGAGTACCACATCACGATCAGCCAGAACGGAATCGAAAACGAGATGAGCGCCATCCGGAGCCGCTCTTCGATCCCGGAGCCGAGCCGGAGGATGAGAAGCGAGATCCCGGCGACGCCCAGCACGCCGACGACGCCTAACACCGTGTTCGCGACCTCCTCGACCGACTCCGCCAGTGCGGCCGGGTTGTCGAACAGCAGGTTCGGCAGCGCCGCCCCGTACGCCCCCGCGAGGAAGTTCGGGACGATCAGCGTCGGGAGGAAGATGACGAGAAACCAGAACGGCAATGACAGCAGGTAGAGCCAGAGCTGTTTGCGCCCCCGTTCTCCCGGCGCGAGATCGAGCGCGTCCTCGTCTTCGGAGAGAAGGGTGTCGTCTGGGTTCTCGGGCGGATCTGTCGGATCAGTTGAATTAGTGGGTTGGTTGGCCATCCGTCGTGAA
>CAZNOA010000370.1:0-1977 GCA_964574565.1 uncultured Halobellus sp.
TTCCGCGTCGAGGTCGAGGACCGCGACTGGACGGTCGGTCGCAAGATCCGCGCCGGCCACGACGACCGGCTCCCGTACATGGTGATCGTCGGCGAGGACGAGCAGGAGGCCGGAACGGTCTCCGTGCGCGACCGCTTCGAGAACCAGCGCGGCGACGTCAACCGCGACGAGTTTGTCGACCACCTGATCGGCGAGCGCGACGAGAAGCGCACGGAGCCGGACTTCATCGACGCGGCGTAAGCGAGCGCCGAGCGGCTCCCGAGGTGACCGACGACGCCGGCCGGCCAGAGCCGACTGCCGATACCGACTGGCAGCGGACGGCCGTTTCGTCGTGCTTTTCACGGCATCGACGCGAACAGCGGGTATGTCCCGACAGTTGGCCGAGACGACAGTCGACGACGAACCGCCGAGCGTCGGCGAGTTGACCCCGCCGGACCGAACGCTGATGGGGCCCGGCCCGAGCGACGTCCACCCGCGGGTGCTCCGGGCGATGAGCACGCCGCTGGTCGGTCACCTCGACCCCTCGTTCGTCGAGATCATGAACGAGGTCCAAGAGCTGCTTCGGTACACGTTCCGCACCGACAACCGGTGGACGATCCCGGTCTCGGGGACCGGCAGCGCCTCGATGGAGGCCGCCATCGGAAACCTCGTCGAGCCGGGCGACACCATGCTCGTCCCGACGAACGGCTACTTCGGCGGTCGAATGAAATCGATGGCCGAGCGCGCGGGTGGCGAGGTCGTCACGGTCGATGCCCCGTGGGGTGAACCCCTCGATCCGGTCGACGTCGAGCGTGCCTTCGACGAGCATCAGCCGGACGTGTTCGGCTTCGTCCACGCCGAGACGTCGACGGGCGTGCTCCAGCCCGACGTCGACGAACTGACCGACATCGCCCACGCCCACGACGCGTTCGTGATCGCCGACTGCGTCACGTCGCTCGGCGGCGTCGAGATGCGCGTCGACGAGTGGGACGTCGACGTCGCCTACTCGGGGCCACAGAAGTGCCTCTCCTGTCCGCCCGGCGCGAGCCCGCTCACGCTCAACGACCGCGCGATGGACAAGGTGTTGGACCGCGAGGAGCGGCCGCGCTCGTGGTACCTCGATCTCTCGCTGCTCGAGGGGTACTGGGGCGACGACCGGTCGTATCACCACACCGCGCCGATATCGAACGTGTACGCGCTTCGCGAGGCCCTCCGGCTCGTCGCCGAGGAAGGGATCGAACAGCGGTGGACGCGCCACCGCGATGTCGCCGGGGAGCTGAAAGCCGGACTCCGAGACCGTGGCCTGGAGATGAACGCGCCCGACGACTACTGGCTGCCGAGCCTCAACGCGGTGCGAGTCCCGGACGGGGTCGACGACGGCGCCGTCATCGACCACCTGCTCAGTGAGTACGACCTCGAGATCGCCTCGGGACTCGGCGATCTGGAGGGTGACATCTGGCGGATCGGCTGTATGGGCTACTCCGCGCGCCCGAAGAACGTCGAGTACGTGCTCGCCGCGCTCGACGACGCGCTCGCCGCACAGGGGTTCTGACGCGAGCGGCCGTCGTCCGGACCCGACCGGGACCGCGGTCGGTGACCGCAGTCGGCGATCGATCGAGCGCAAACGCAACCGCGGGAGTGAGACCGGCGAGAGTCTTTTCACTCTGCGTCTCTCCCCTCAGTAAGGGTATGAACGAGATACGTACCGGACTGAGCTACGGGGACGTGCTGCTCGTCCCGCAGCGATCACCGGTCGACAGCCGCAGCGACGTCGACCTCTCGACGCGGCTCACGCCGGGCATCGAACTGGAGACGCCGCTCGTCTCGGCCGCGATGGACACCGTCACCGAGACCGAGCTGGCGATCGAGCTCGCGCGCGGTGGCGGGATCGGTGTCCTCCATCGCTTCCTCACCGTCGAGGAGCAGGCGGCGCAGGTCGAGCGCGTGGCTGCGGCCGGCGAGCGCGTCGCCGCCGCGGTGGGGATCAACGAGGATTAC
>CAZNOA010000371.1:0-1975 GCA_964574565.1 uncultured Halobellus sp.
GCTCGCCGTTCTTCGAGTAGGGGACGAGCGTGACGTGCGTAAAGAGGATGTCTTCGGGGTCCTCCTCGCTGGCGAACTGCCGGAGCGCCTCTAAGAACGGCATCGACTCGATGTCGCCGACTGTGCCGCCGATCTCGATGAGACACACGTCCGACCCCTCGGCGGCCTCGCGGATGCGCCGCTTGATGTCGTCGGTGACGTGCGGGATGATCTGGACGGTCTTGCCGAGGTAGTCGCCGGCGCGCTCGCGCTCGATGACGTGTTGGTACGTCTTCCCCGTGGTGACGTTGTGATCGAACGTCATGTCGGTGCCGAGGAAGCGCTCGTAGTTGCCCAGATCGAGGTCGACCTCGCCCCCGTCTTTGAGCACGTACACCTCGCCGTGCTCGTACGGGTTCATCGTGCCGGCGTCGACGTTGAGATAGGGGTCCACCTTCACCGCGGTGACGTCGAACCCCGCGTTCGAGAGGAGTCGGCCGGTGCTGGCGGCCGTGATACCCTTCCCGAGCCCGGACATGACGCCTCCCGTGACGAAGATGAACTTCCGACCCAGCGACGGGTCGTACCCTGTGTCGGGATCCGTTGGCATATCGACCGTCTGTGAGGTGTCGGCAAAACCGTTTCGGAGCGACGGCGCCTGCGAAGCCGTAACAGGAGGAGCGCAGAACCGTCTCGTTCCGCCGCTTGGCGTTTATGAGAAAAGCTCTGAGGTGCCAAGTAGATCAGCGGACGGTGAAGCCGGTGAATAGTTAATTTAAGAACCACATCCATGCGATAGTTCGACGTCGCTCGGTCCGTAGACGGTGATGATGATCTCCGGATCGTCGCCGGACAGCTCACACTCTCTTGGAGGGTCGTAGTTCCACGAGAACGACTCCTCGCCGGTAACATCGATGTGGACAGTATCAGGAACCCTCGATACCGTTCGAGTTTGGCCCGCTTCCCCTGGCTTGAGATCGTATTGATTAGTCAATATTCCTTCCTGATCGGCAGCGATTTCCAGCGTGAGTGTTACTGCCTCATCACTGACACTCAATACTTTGACTTCGATCAACGATCCGTCATTCGCCTCGCTTTGGCACCCAGCCGTCACGACACCAACGGCTGCACCCACCCATTTTAATAACGGTCTCCGCTCCATATCGTGAAGCAAATTGGAGTTGGAATGAATTTTGTGGCTAAACACTATACACTGCAGAAGTCGCTACTTCCGTCGATTCTATTCCCAAGTCACCGACTCCAATGATGATGCGCGGTAGACCGGCTTGGGTGTGTAAAACGAGGAAAGACCTTCCACGAGGTGAGTGAAACGGACCCGCCAGCAACTTACCGGTTTTACTCCCGTCAACGGGTTCTCCGTGGGATGACGAATACCGAAGGTCGCTCCGGCTTCTCGTATACACGAGCTGATCGTGAGTCCGCCACCGTTTTCAGGCTTGGCGAGTGTACTCGGTGTCGCTACTCGTGACAGGTGTGAGAAGTTTTTGCGAGGGAAGAGCGCTCCGAGAGCGTCTTCCGCATTCGCGCGTTGTGGACGCGCTCATGCGAGGGGAGGGATTTGAACCCACGGACCTCTACAGGAGCGGAGCTTGAATCCGCCGCCGTTTCCGGGCTTGGCTACCCTCGCACGCGGTGATTCGTTTGACAGCGGTTCCCTTTATCCCATCGGTTCGGGGCCGGACGACCGCGTTTCGGAGCCCGCCGCGGTCGACCGCGGGAGCGGCGCGAAAGGGTTAGCACCCCGACGCGCGATACGGGGGTATGGACGAACACACCCGTGACCCCGGCGTCGCCCCGCCGCTGGGGAACCCGACCGGGTGGCACGCGGCGGAGCAGCGAGAGGGTGAGACGGATCCGACGGAAGGCCCCGCAGACGCGACTCTCGTCGGTGGATACTGGGAACACGCGACCCTTCGTCGGGCGACCGAACACGGCGTCCGGCTGTTCAACGCCGGCGACTACCACGAGTCGCACG
>CAZNOA010000372.1:0-1963 GCA_964574565.1 uncultured Halobellus sp.
CGTTCGAGGGGTTACAGGGCGTTTTCCCGGAGCTGACGGTCGTTCGCGGCGAGATAGTGTATGAGCGAGACCCCGTCACCGGGGCGGAGTCGTTCGGCGAGCCGACCGGTCGAAACGTGAGAGACCTGTAGCCGGCGTCCGCAGACGGCGCTCCGCTCCCTCCGGCGTCGCCCTGGATCCATCCCGAACTCAACCGGGATTGAGTCCGGATACGCCCCGGATTCACCGGCGGAACGCATATGCCGCTGCTTCCCATAGTCGGGCTATATCGATGCCCATGGGTATCTCTAACACGGCCCCTGTAATCCGGTCACCGGCCGACGCCGTCGGCCCGTCGCGCGGACTGACAGGGGGTCCGTATCGAACGTCGGTACCGACGGGGCCGAGATGACTGATCCGGGAGAGAGCGGTCCGATCGGAGACGGCGCTGCGGAGTCCGACACAGAGAGCGGTCCGTCGACGGAGTTCGACGCCGCGGGGCGCTCGGCGACCGATCCGCCGGCGATGGACCCCGCGGACGTCGCGGCGCTCGCCGACCGCGTCGCGGAGAACGTCGAGGCGGTGATCGTCGGGAAGCGGGCCGCGGTCGAACACGTGATCGTCACCCTGCTCGCCCGCGGGCACCTCCTCGTTGAGGACGTGCCGGGCGTCGGCAAGACCACCCTCGCGAAGGCCGTCGCGCGCTCCATCGACGGGTCGTTCACCCGCGTCCAGTTCACCCCCGACCTCCTCCCGAGCGACGTCACCGGCGTCAACGTCTTCAACCAACAGACCGACGAGTTCGAGTTCCAACCCGGCCCCGTCTTCGGCAACGTCGTCCTCGGCGACGAGATCAACCGCGCGCCGCCGAAGACGCAGTCCGCCCTGCTCGAAGCGATGGAGGAACGACAGGTGACGACCGACGGGGTGACCCGCGAACTGCCGGATCCGTTCTGCGTGATCGCGACGCAAAACGACGTCGAACCCGGACAGACGTACGAGCTCCCGGTCGCCGAGGTCGACCGATTCACGAAGAAGATCCGGCTCGGCTACCCCGACACGAACGAGGAGGCCGAGATCATCGGGCGGATGGCCGGCGACCACCCGGTCGACGCCGTCGAGCCGGTGGCGACAATCGGCGACGTCCAGCGCGCCAGAGCGGCCGTCGGCGCGGTCGAGGCGACGGAGTCGCTCCGGCGGTACATCGCGCGGCTCGCGGTGGACACCCGAGGAAACGCCCGGCTCGGCGTGAGCCCTCGCGGGAGTCTCGCGCTGCTTCGAGCGTCGCAGGCGCGGGCCGTCCTCGAGGGGCGCGACTACGTGATCCCGGACGACGTACAGACGGAGGCCCCGACCGTGTTCGCCCACCGGATCCGGACGGACGCCGGGGGGACGGACGGCGAAGACGTGGTCGCCGACGCGCTCGAACGCGTCCCCGTGGAGTGAGCCGATGGCGGCGATCACCGTCACGCGGCGCGGCGCGGCCGTCGTCGGCATCTGCGTGCTCGCTGTCGTGATGGCGCTGGCGGCGGGCACGCGCTCGCTCAACGCGGTCGTGTTGCCGGGGGTCGTCGCGCTCGCGGCCGGCTACTACCGGATCGCCAGCGTCGAGGACCCGAACGTCAGGCGGACGCGTCCGGCCGACGGCTTCGTCGGCGAGACCCGCGAGGTCACCGTGGCGTTCCACGGCGAGAGCCTCGGCGACCCCGTCTCGCCGGCGTTCCCCGCGACGGTGTCCGACGGGCTCGACGACGGGGTCGTCGGGTCACCGATGCCGATAGCGACGACGGTGGGCAGCACGGCGCGGGGAGGCCGCGACGGGGGCGGCGACGTCTCCTACCGGGTCCGGTACCGCGAACGCGGAGAGCGACGATTCGGCCCGGTCACGGTGACGGCGACCGACGTGTTCGGCCTCTTCGAGCGTCGGATCGTCGTCGACGACGTCGACACCGCGCTCGCGTATCCGGCCTGTCATCCGATCCCG
>CAZNOA010000373.1:0-1962 GCA_964574565.1 uncultured Halobellus sp.
CCGAACGACTCGACCTCGTGGGCGAGCCGGTAGACGCGGTCGGTCGCCGCGATCGGGACGGCCGCCTGACTCCCGGTGTTGCCGGCCTGACCGGGCGCGTACCCCGCCGTCTCGATCGAGAGGCTCGCGTAGCCGAGGGCGCGCTTCGCCGGGTTGTCCGAGATCGACAGCGTCTGGACCTTCTCGGTCGGGATCGAGCCGTTGTACCGCCTGAAGAGTCCGCGCTCGTATCGGAGTTCGTCGCCGGCCCGCAGGAGGCGGAACCCGTAGTAGTTCGAGAAGGCGAGCCCGGCGCCGATGATCCACGACACCAAGAAGAGCAGCCCGACCGCGACGATCGCGAGCGCGGAGATCGCCGCCGCGGACGCGTCGGGCACGAAGCCGGAGAGCACCGGGAACGAGCCGGAGCCGAGGAACGCGAGCAGCCCGATGAGCCGCCCGTCGAAGGAGAGCGCACCGACGAGCGCGAGCTCGCCCGGCGAGATCGCGAACAGCTCCTCCTCGGTCGGTCCCGCCTCGACGGTTTGGCCGTCGGCGTCCGAACCGGTCTCGACGGATTCACTGCCTGAACCGGCCGATTTTCGACGCTGGACCTCGCGTTGGAGGCGGGTCGCTTCCGCCGGCGTGACGAATCGGATCGACCCCTCCGTGCTGGATCCCCCGGCGGTCTCGAGGTCGACCGCCGCGACGCCGATGGCCCGCTGGATCACGCTTCGGCTCACGTCGACGTTCTGAATCCGGCGGTACGGGATCTCTCGTTCCCGCCGCGAGATCACGCCCGACGAGATGTCGAGCGTGTCGTCGGTGAGCTTGTACTCGAAGCGTCGGTAGTAGGCGACCTCGTAGGCGACCGCGACGAGCAGCACCCCGGTGGCGGCCGCGACGGCGGCGAGGAACCCCCAGTCGTTGGCGTTGACGATGAAAAACAGGATGACGACGATCCCCGCCACCTTCTGGAACGCGCGGTACGGGATCGACTGCGGCGCTAACTTCACACCGCGTCCTCCCCGTCGGCACGGATCGCCAGTCGTTTCAGCTCCTCGCGGAGGTCGCTCGCGCCGTCTGGCGTGAGCCCCGGGATCCGGACGTCGGCCCCGCGCGACCCCGCCGTGTAGACGACACAGGAGGCGAGCCCGGCGCCTCGCTCGACGGGTCCGCGACGGGAGTCCACGTGTTGGATCCGCACCAGCGGGACGGTCGTTCGCACCTGGGTTATGACGCCGCGGTCGAGGTACAGCGCGTCTTCACGGATCTCGTAGCTCCAGCGGCGGTATCTGAGGATAGAGTGTGTGACGCCGAGTACGAGAAAGACGGCGCCGGCGCCGATAGGCGCCCACTCCGGGAGGAACCCGACGTAGAACCCGCCGGCGAACGGCGCCGACAGCAGCGCCGCGACGAGAACCGAACGGAGGATCCACACGATTCGGACGCGGGGATGGAGGGTCTGTGCCGTCATCGAGGCTCCTCCGTCGCGTGTACGATCGTCATACGCTGACTTTGTCGATGCCGACGTATAAGTCCGGCCGAAACGCCCAGCCGGCCCGCTTCGTTCGATGATGAGTGACACTCACAAGCAATGGCGATACTTGCCGAAACCGATATCAATCATTATCGAGACCGGGCGAGCATGGCAGACGACCCGTTCGAGAACATGCTGGCACAGATGGACCGCGCGAAGGAGTACGCGGACGTAGACACTGGCGTCTTCGAGCGGCTCAAACACCCGGAACGCACTTTGAAAGTCACGCTCCCGGTGCGATTGGAATCCGGCGAAGTCGAGGTGTTCGAGGGATACCGCTGTCAGTTCGACAGCTCACGGGGACCATTTAAAGGCGGCGTTCGGTTCCATCCCAGCGTCACCCAGCGAGAGGTCGAGGCGCTCGCCGGGTGGATGAGCTGGAAGACGGCGCTCGTCGACCTCCCGTACGGCGGCGCGAAGGGCGGCGTCATCTGCGAGCCGAA
>CAZNOA010000374.1:0-1960 GCA_964574565.1 uncultured Halobellus sp.
CGACGATGCGTCAGGACCACCTCATCACCGCGACACAGCTCTCGCGGGACGACATCGAGGCGGTGCTCGACCGGGCCCGAGCGGTCGCCGACGACCCCGCTTCCTTCGCGGGCCGGCACGCCGGGACGGTGCTCGCGCTCTGTTTCTTCGAGCCGAGCACGCGGACCCGGATGAGCTTCGACAGCGCGGCCAAACGCCTCGGCATCGACACCGTCGACATGGGTGACGTCACCTCCTCGTCCGTCTCGAAGGGGGAGTCGCTGTCCGACACCGTCCGCGTCATCGAGGGGTACGCCGACGCGCTCGTCTTGCGTCATCCCAGCGAGGGCGCCGCGACGCTGGCCGCCGAGAACGTCTCCGTCCCCGTCGTCAACGCGGGCGACGGCGCCGGTCAACACCCCTCACAGACCCTCCTCGATCTGTACACGATCCGCGAGAACCACGGCCTCGACGACCTGACCGTCGGGATCATGGGCGACCTGAAGTACGGGCGGACGGTCCACTCGCTGGCCGCCGCGCTGACGAACTTCGACGCGAACCAGCACTTCATCAGCCCGGAGTCGCTTCGGCTCCCGCGGTCCGTCCGCTTCGACCTCCACGAAACCGGCGCGCAGGTCCGTGAACACACCGATCTGGAGGATGTACTCGGCGAGCTCGACGTGTTGTACGTCACGCGGATCCAGAAGGAGCGGTTCCCGGACGAGAACGAGTACCACCGCGTCGCCGGCGAGTACCGGATCGACGCCGAGACGTTGGCCGACGCGTCGGACGACCTCACCGTGATGCACCCGCTCCCACGTGTCGACGAGATCGCCCCCGACGTCGACGAGACGGAGCACGCGCGGTACTTTGAGCAGGCACACAACGGGGTCCCGGTGCGAATGGCTCTCTTGGACACGCTCTTACGGAACGCGGACCCGGAGGCCGCCGAGGGGGTCGAGGTGGACCGATGAGCGACCACGAGCTCCGCGTCTCGAAGATCCGAGACGGGACCGTCATCGACCACGTCGAAGGGGGACAGGCGCTCAACGTGCTCGCGATCCTCGGTATCGACGGGTCCGAGGGGCTCGGCGTCTCCGTCGGGATGAACGTCCCCTCGGACCGGCTCGGGCGGAAGGACATCGTGAAGGTGGAAGACCGCGAGCTGTCGCAGTCCGAAGTCGACGTCCTCTCGCTCATCGCCCCCGAGGCGTCGATCAACATCATCCGCGAGTTCGAGGTCGTCGAGAAGAACCGCGTCACCCGCCCGGACAGCGTGACCGGCGTCCTCTCCTGTCCGAATCGCAACTGCATCACCAACGCCAACGAGCCGGTGGAAACGCGGTTCGAAGTCGTCGCCGACGGGGTCCGATGCGACTACTGTTCGACGATCCTCCGCAGCGACATCGCCGAACACATCGACGTCTGAGATGCCGGTCGGCCTCGGTCGAAAGCCCGTCACTCGGGCCCGACGCCTCCGGTAGCTTTTAGCGCCCGCCCCCCGTCCTCTCGCACATGAGCAGAAAAGCGAAGCTCGTTCTGGTCCTGTCGTTGGTCGCGCTCGCGTACTTCCTGTTCGCCGGCGACAAGAAGCCGGTCGAAGTCGAGTAGCGACGTCCAGCCGCCTCCCGGTAACCGATATCGCGCCGCGATCGCCGTCGAAAACCTCCGTCCCGCCCTCCACTCGGGGCGGATGCCTGCCGTTTTTACCCCTCAGTCACGTAGCGTACGCCATGTACGGTGTCGTCACGCGGAACGCCGACGAGGTCGAGATGGAGCCGTTCGACCTCGGCTTCTACGAGGTCAAAGACGTCACCGGCCGGGCGGCCGCGCCGCTCCCGAACGCGGTGAACATGGTGTCGTGTTTCGGTGACAACGCCGCGGCGAGCGAGAACCCCGATCTCGTTCCGGTGGACGGGCGGGGCGAGCCGGCGACCCGCGACCGCGACTACTTCGACTGGGCGTACATCTGTCCGACCCA
>CAZNOA010000375.1:0-1959 GCA_964574565.1 uncultured Halobellus sp.
GCTTGATCCGCGGGAACGCGGTCTCGTCGACCGACGGCGCGTTGAGCGCGGTGAGGACCGGCTCGTCGTTGAACGCCGAAATGACGGCCTCGGCCGTGTCGACGGCGACGTTCTCCTGTGCGGCCTCCGTCGACGCGCCGAGGTGCGGCGTCACGACGATCTCTTCGACGTCGAGCAGCGGCGAGTCGTTCGAGAGCGGCTCCTCGGCGAAGGAGTCGAGGGCGGCGCCCGCGAGGAGGCCGTCGTCGACGGCCGCGGCGAGCGCGTCCTCGTCGACGATACCACCCCGAGCGCAGTTGATCAGGTATCCCCCCTCGAGCTGGGCGAGTTCGTCCTCGCCGATCATCCCCTCGGTCTCCGGGAGAAGCGGGGTGTGCACCGTCGCGAAGTCGCCGCGACCGAGCGCCTCGTGGAGGTCGTCCACGAGCTCGGCGCCGAGGCGGTCGGCGCGCTCCTCGGAGATGTACGGGTCGTAGACGACGAGATCCATCCCGAGCGAATCGAGCCGCTTGGCGACCTCTTGGCCGACGCGACCGAGTCCGACGATCGTGAGTGTCTTGTTGTTCACTTCGGTGCCGAGGAACTCGCCTTTCGCCCACTCGCCGGCGACGAGACGGCCGTGCGCCTGCGGGATGGATCGGGCGACGGCGAACGTCATCGCGACCGTGTGTTCGGCGGCGGCGCGGACGTTCCCCTCGGGAGCGTTCGCGACGATGACGCCGTGGTCGGTGGCGGCTTCGATGTCGATGTTGTCGACCCCGATCCCGGCCCGACCGACGATGACGAGCTCGGTGGCGGCCTCGAAGACGGCCTCGTTCACGTCGGTCCCGGAGCGGACGATGAGCGCGTGGACGTCGCGGACGGCATCGAGGAGCGCGTCGCCCTCGACGTCGTAATCCGTTTCGACCTCGTGGCCGGCGTCTCGAAGTCGGTCCAACCCCGCGTCGGCGATGGGGTCGGTCACGAGTACCTTCATGTCTGTATCGACCGGCGGCGCGAGGTTAACGCTTTCCTCATCGCGCCGTTTTGCCGGCCGGCCGGATCCGCGTTCGTGCGGATCTAACCCCTTCGTTTCGACTGGAACCCACTCGTTCGTGGATCCGTGTCCGTCTCGGTGCGCTCGGCCGGGTGCTTCCTCCCGACGCCGTCGGTACTCCCTTTTATCAACGGCCGTATGCCCCTGTATGGATCTCACGATCGCGTTCGCCGGCATCGCCGCCATCGTCGTGCTGACGGGAGTCAGCGCCTTCTTTTCCAGTTCGGAACTCGCCGTCTTCTCCGTCGCGAGCCACCGAGTCGACTCGCTTGTCGCCGCCGACGTGCCCGGCGCGCGAGCGCTCGCGGCGCTGCGGGAGGAGTCGCACCGCTTCCTCGTCACCGCCCTCGTGAGCAACAACGTCGCCAACATCGCGGCCGCCTCCGTCGCGACCGCGGTGTTCGTCAGGTACGGGTTCTCCGGAGGGGAGGCCGCGACCGGGTCGACGATCGTCACCTCGCTTTTCGTCATCGTCTTCGGCGAGATCGCGCCGAAATCCTACGCGGTCGCGAACGCTGAGAAGCACGCGCTCCGCGTCTCTCGCCCGGTAGTCGCGATCCAGCGGGTCGTCCGTCCCGTCCTCTACATCTTCGAGGCGCTCTCCGGCGTCGTCAACCGCTTCACCGGCGGCGAGTCGGAGATCGAGTCGTACCTCACGCGCGAGGAGATCGAGACGCTCGTCATCTCCGGCGAGGCGGCGGGCGCGCTCGACCCCGACGAGGGGGCGATGATCCGCGGCGTCCTCGACCTTGAATCGACGCGCGTCTCCGCGGTGATGGTACCTCGCACCGACATGGTCGCGCTTCCCGACACCGCGACCCCCGAAGACGCCGTCTCGACCGCCGGGAGCGAGGGGGTCACTCGGATCCCCGTCTACGGCGAGAACCGCGACGACGTGGTCGGGATCGTCGACGTTCGCGACG
>CAZNOA010000376.1:0-1956 GCA_964574565.1 uncultured Halobellus sp.
GAGCGCGACCCGGCGGCGCTCCGCGAACTGGTCGGCGACGAACGCGCCGACCACGTCGGCACGCTGCTGTAGCGTCGTTCGCGACGACTCGCCGCTCACCTCGGTCCGTTCTCCTCCGCATCCGACAGCGGTATCACTGCCACTCCCGAACGTGTCGGTAATGGACCGCCGCGTGCTGTTCGTGACGCTGATTCTCTTCGCCGGCGGCGCGACCGGCGTCGGAGTGGCGCTCTTCGCGTTCGTGGGCATCGATAGCGGCTCGGCCGACACGCAGGTCGTCTGGGAGACCGATCCCGTCGAGGGCGACGACGGAAGCGGTGCCGTCATCGCCAGCCTCGACGGCGATTCGGTCGTCGTGCAGTCGACGGTCGAAGACGGAGAACGAACCGTCCGCGCCACGACCGTCGGCGGCGGCGTCGCGTGGCGGACGCCCCTCTCTGCGGCCGGTCTCGACGCGCCGCCCGACGAGCCGATCGGGGTCAGCGCGTTCGTCTCTGACACGCTCGACGGCGACCCGGCCGTCGCGTTCACCACCGAATCCGGATCGCTCGTCGTCCTCGACGCCGCGACCGGCGACCGGCGGTTTACCGTCGCCGTCGACGCCGCCGCCGAGACCGCCGAGACCGACGAATCGGACGGGCTCCGACCGGCGATGGGCGATCTCACCGGCGACGGGCGGACCGAGATCGCGGCGGTAGCGGGAGACGGCAGCGCGCTCGTGGTCGACGCCGACGGCGACGCGGTGTTCGAGACGGCGCTCGACGAGCCGACGGACAGGCGACCGCTGATCGTCGAACCCGACGAGGAGACCCCCGGCGGCCTCGCCGTTGCGACCGTCGCAGGCGGCGAGTACACGCTTCGTCTGCTCGACGAACGGGGCGACACGCGCTGGACGACGACGCCGGAGGTGACGCCGCTGGGCTGGAACGTGGCGGAGACGCGACGCGGCGCCATACTCGCGCTCGGCGGCACTAACGGAAACATGGAGGCGATAGAGGCGGAAGACGGATCGCAGCGCTACGAGGTCTCACTGCAGGACCTCCCCATCGCGGTCGGCGACGCCGGTCCGGGTCAGATCCACGTCGGGGGCGCCGGGAGCATCTGGGCGGTCGACCTGCTCGACGGCGAGTCCGTGTGGAAACAGCAGTACGGCGGGCAGACGCGAGTGAACGCGCCCGGCGTCGGCAACGTCGCCGCCGACGGAACCGAGGGCCCGTCCGCGGTGAACCGCGGCGGCGACGTACTCGTCATGAGTCGCACCGGGGAGGTCGTCGCTCGCGGCGACGTCGGCTCCGCCGTCGTCTACGCCGGGCCGCTGTTCGCGGATCTCACCGGCGACGGGAGCGAGGAGGTCGTTATCGTCACCGAAGACGGGCGGATCGTGGCGCTCGCTCGTTAGCGTTCTCACGGAGTCGCGTTCGCGGCCGAAGGCGTACGCTTATGTATCGATGATACCCGGTAATCGGGCGACTGAGCGCGTTTCGATCCGCTTTTTCACCGGAAATGCGGTGTGTAGACGGCGCAGCCGCTACCGCTCCGTACAGCGGCCTTTCCGGACAGAAATCGCGGCCCGACATCGGCCGGGTCCGGCGACCGAAATCGCCGATCCGGTCGGTCGGCGGGTACCGGCTCAGTGCTGTTCGTCCTCGTACACCCACGCGGCGGTGTCGAGGCCGTAGTCGACGAGCTCGTCCTCGTCGAAGAACAGGTCGATCTCGCGGGCGTTCGCACCCTCGTCCTCGTGGTCCGAGGCGTGGATCACGTTGTGGCCGAGGTCGAGCCCGAAGTCGCCGCGGATCGTCCCCGGCGCGGACTCGGCGGGGTCGGTCTCGCCGACCATCGCGCGGACCTGCCGGGTCGCGTCGGCGCCCTCCCAGACCATCGCGAAGACGGGTCCGGAGGTGATGAACTCGACGAGACCGTCGAAGAACGGCTTGTCCTCGTGTTCGCCGTAGT
>CAZNOA010000377.1:0-1951 GCA_964574565.1 uncultured Halobellus sp.
CGAGCGTGACCACCGCGACCGTCGCCGACAACACCCAGCCGGCGTAGTTCGAGAGCGGGACGCCGTAGAACGCGCCGCCGCCGAAGTCCCAGAACCCGAGCGCGACCGCGCCGGGATCCAAGACGACGTCCATCGCGACCACGGTCGGGATCACGGTCAGCAGCCGGAGCCAGCCGTTCGACGCCCGCGGGCCGAGCAGCAGGAGACACAGCAGGTACGCGTTCATCACGAGCGGGATGAAAAACACCGGCAGCGCCACCGGAACGCCGCCGATCATCGGACCGAGACTCACCGTGTACTCGAACGTGCCGTACGGCCAACCGGTCGCGACCCCGATCATCTCGATCGCGTAGGTGTACGCGATCAACACCGCGATCCAGCCGACCGCCCGGCGGTCGATCGCGGGCAACACGCCGACGACCAGCGGCGACCGCATCACGAACACGCCGAACAGCACGAACCACGGGTTGAACGCGAGCGGCTCGGGCATCCACCCCTCCGCGCTCCCGACGAGCGTGAACGCCCCGACGACGGGGAACAGCACCGCGATCGTAAACCGGTTCTCACGGACGATGCGATCCAAGAGGAGCTCCGTCTCGCGGCGGGTGTTCGGAAGCCGGGCGCGGAGCGCGTCAACGCCGGAAGCCGCCGCGGCCGGATCACCGCCGGCGGAGGCGGTCGGATCGCCGCTGGAGCCTGAATCCGCCGATCCCGCCGATCCGCTCTCGTCGCTCACGCGATCACCTCCGTGATCGGGTAGACGCGCCAGAGCCCTCCCATCGCCATGAGGGTGCCCACGACGGTGTTGAGCGCCGGGAACCACCAGTACGCGCGATCGACGTCGATCGACGACGCGGCGACCCACGCGACGAAGACGGGGTAGGCGCCGAGCAACGCCCCGAGCCGGGGGTCGACCGCCGCGAACGCGACCGCGGCGGCGGCCCACGCGGCGAAGCAGTAGGCGTACGTGCGCGTCTCGCCGAGGACGGTCGCGGTCGTTCGGATCCCGGCCGCTCGGTCGGGTTCGATGTCGGGGATCGCCGAGAACGTGTGCATCCCCATCGTCCAGAGCCAGGCGCCGACGAGCGCCGCGCCGGGCGGATGCGCGCCCGCCACCGTCGCGTACGCGGCGGCGCCCGGAAGCACGTAGAGCCCGTTCGACACGGAGTCGGCGAACGGGGTCGTCTTGAACCGTATCGGCGGGGCGCTGTACGCGGCCCCGAGCAGCAGGAATCCGGCCAGGTACGGCCACGCGACCCGCGGGGTGATCGCGAAGGTGGCGAGCCCGCCGGCGGCCGACGCGAGCACGGCGAAGAGGACGAGTCTGTCGCCCTGCCAGCGGGCTTCGCGGTCGTCCTTTTTCGGGTTCAGCGCGTCGATATCGGCGTCGAAGATGTCGTTGACGCCGTACAGAAAGACGTTCGCGGGAACGAGGAAGTAGGCGGCGAGCGCGAGGGTCACGGGGGTGAACAGCCCGCTCACGTCGCTGATACCGTACGTGACGCCGACCGCGACGGGGCCGGCGAGGTACAGCCAGAACCGCGGCCGCGACAACACCAGTAGGTATCGGAGGTGGTCGGTCGCCGTCGCGGTCCGTCCGGGGTCGTCGCCCGCCGACCGCTGCTCGGTTTCGGTCACGGTCGCACTCACACCGTCTTCGAGAGCTCCTCGGCCGTCAGCTGTCCGCTAATGAGACACATCGGCACGCCGATCCCGGGCGTCGTCGTCGAGCCGGTGAAGTAGAGGCCGTCGACCACGTCGGAGCGGTGCGGGGGGCGGAGCAGCGAGGTCTGTCGCAGCGTGTGCGCCAGCCCCAACGCGCTCCCCTGATAGCTGTTGTACCGGTCGGCGAAGTCGTCCACGGAGAAGGACTCCTCGAAGACGATCCGGTCGTGCAGCTCCGTCCCGGTGTTCTCGGCGATGTCGTCCAACACGAGATCGCGGTACTCCT